>CAXTUO010000114.1:5372-8463 GCA_964247175.1 uncultured Acetobacteraceae bacterium
CACCGTGCCGCCCGGCCGCACCATGTCGCATACATCCACTCCGCCGCCAGCATGACGACGAGGATGTCGAGGTATAAACCAGTTTCCGCCACGCCGAGCATGAACCCGCCGAATGCCGCCACCGCGGGCGGCGCCGGGCCTGGCCTGGACGGCCCGGTGCCGAGTGCTGCGAATACGCGGTCGAAGTAGCCAAGCTGCTCGCCGCTCAACGCATGCAGCACGCCGCACAGCCAGCGCCGCGCGGCGAAGTCGGGCGCTTTCAGCAGGGCGTGGCCGAAGATCAGGATCGCGGTCTCGACGAAGCCGTGCTCATAAGCGACGTAGAGCGCGAACACCGGGCGCGGCAGCGCGTCGGCCTCGATGTCCCGCACGAAGCGGTGCGCCTGCATCTCGTCCCACACGCCCCGGTTGGCCGCGAGCAGGCGCTGCGACAGGCTCGGCTCAGCCATGGTCACCGCAGAACAAGCGGCGCGGGTTTTCCACCATCATCTGCGTGACCTGCGCCTCCGTGGCACCGTGGCGGCGCAGGCGCGGCAGGAAGTGCCGCTGCAGGTAGGCATAGCCGAACCCGCCGTAGCGGGTCAGCATCATCTTCAGGAACACGTCCTGCGACAGCAGCACCCGGTCCAGCGCGCCGCGGGCGATCAGGCGCATGATGGCCCGCGCATTGTCCTCATCGGACGGGCACTGCACGCCCTGGTCGGCGTACCAGAAATCCATGCCGATCATGTCGTAGCCGAGATACGCGCCGCGCTCCGCCAGCGCCGCCTGGTAGTCGATGTCGGCGCCGGACGGGTTCATGTGGCACAGCACGGTGTGGCGGAGGTCGCCGCCTTCCTCGCCCACCACGTCCAGCACGCGGTGGGCCAAGCGGAACCAGCCGGGCAGGTGCACCATCAGCGGCAGCCCGGTGCGGCGCTGCGCCTGCGCCGCCCCGCGCAGCGACTTTTCCTCCTCCGCCGTGAAGTCGGCGGACACGCCGATCTCGCCGATCAGGCCGATCCGCACGCCGGAGGTTCCAACGCCATCCACCGCTTCCCGCACGATCTCGTCGGCGATATCGGCGGCGCCCATGCCGCGCACCCGCCCGGGGTGCGAGGCTTGCAGGTAGAACCCGCCGCCCATGACGACGTGCAGGCCCGACCCCTCCGAGATGCGCCGCAGCGCCAGCGGGTCCCGGCCGATGCCCTGGCAGGTCGGATCGACCACGGTTCGCCCGCCCAGCGCCAACACCTCGGCCAGCTCGGCCACGGCCAGGCGCTCGTCGTCCAGGGTGCAGTTGCTGAGGTTCACGAACGGGTCCATGCGCAGCTCGCCCAGGATGCCGGGGTGCACGGGGTCGCAGGCGAGGCGGGCGCGCGACGGCTCCTTCGGCTTGTGCCACCAGCAGCGGCAATCGTTCAGCAGGTGCTCGTGCATCAGCGTGACGCCGAGCGCCGCCCCGGGGATGGCGCCGCGCACGGTCATCACCTGGCCGGAGCCGATGTGGGCGGGCGAGCGGTCGGTCGTCATGCGGTTTCTCCTTCAACCGACTCTGCGGCGCGTGGCAAGGCGCGCGAACACGCGGGTGTTGAGCCAGATCGCGAGGAGGATGATCGCCCCGGTCACGATCTGCACAAGGAACGGCGAGGTGTGCACCAGGATCAGCCCGTTGCCGATCACCGCGATGGTCAGCGCCCCCAGCACGGTGCCGGCCATCGTGCCGCTGCCGCCCATGAGCGACGTGCCGCCCAGCACCACGGCCGCAATCGCCTCCAGCTCGAATCCCACCGCCGCGTTGGACGAGCCGGAGCCGAGCCGGGCCGCGATGATCAGCCCGGCGCAAGCGGACGCCGCCCCGGTCAGCGCGAACACCGAGGCCGCGACGCGCAGCGCCGGCATCCCGACCCGCCGCGCCGCCTCCATGTTCGCGCCGACCGCCACCACCTGCCGCCCGTAGCGGGTTTGGCCGAGCGCCACGGTGCCGGCGGCGGCGGCCGCGGCGGCGATCACCGCGGGGACCGGCACGCCCAGCACCCAGCCCCGCCCGAGGGCCACGAAGCCCGGCGCCCCGGTGATCGGGATCGAGTAGCCCTGCGTCAGCAGCAAGGCGACCCCGCGCAGGATCGACAGCCCGGCGAGCGTCACGATGAAGGACGGGATGCCCTGGTAGGCGGCGAACCACCCCTGCGCCGCGCCGACCACGGCGCCCAGCCCCAGCATGGCGGCCACCACCAACGGCCACGGCACCCCGGCCCCCAGCGCAATCGCCGCCAAGGCGTTGGTCAGCGCCACGGTGGAGCCGACCGACAGATCGATCCCGCCCGTGGTGATCACGAAGGTCATCGCCACCGCGCCGATCAGCATCGGCGCCATCTGCCGCAAAACGTTGAGCAGGTTGCCCGGCGTCAGGAACACCGGCGACGCCAGCGCGAACGCCAGGCTGCACAGCACGAAGAACGCCGCGATGGACAGCAAGGGCGCGTGCTCCAGCAGGAAGTCGGCTGTGCCGCGCGGCGCGTCGCCGCCCGCCGGGGCGCTCAAGGCTGGGTGCTCACGGGCGGGCGCCGCCCACGATGAGCTGCACGACCTCCTCCAGGTTCGTCTCGGCGGCCCGGCGCTCCGCCACCTTGGTTCCCTCGTACATGAAGGCGATGCGGTCGCACACGCGAAACAGATCCTGCAGCCGGTGCGTCACCAGCACCACCGCGACGCCCCGCGCCTTGACCCGGTTGATGAGGGCCAGCACCGCCTCCACCTCGGCCACCGCCAAGGCAGACGTCGGCTCGTCCAGCAGCAGGACCTGGGGCGCGAAGGCGGCGGCGCGGGCGATGGCGATGGATTGCCGCTGCCCGCCCGACAGCCGCGCCGCCTTGGCCCGCATGCTGGGGATGCGGATGCCGAGCGCGTCGAGCATGCGCCGGCCTTCCGCGCGCATCGCGGCCTTGTCGAGCAGGCCGCGCCGGGCGATCTCGCGGCCGAGGAACAGGTTGCCCGCCACGTCGATGGTGTCGCACAGGCTGAGGTCCTGATACACCATCTCGATGCGCTGCGCCCGCGCCTCCGCCGGGCCGGCGAGGCGCACCTCGGCGCCGGACAGCAGGATGCGGCC
>CAXTUO010000115.1:0-6282 GCA_964247175.1 uncultured Acetobacteraceae bacterium
GGCCCGCGCGCCGTAGGAGATGCGCCGCCCGCCCTCGAAGTGCTTGCGCATGGCCCGGTGCGTCTTTAACCGCTGCATCTCGTCGAATGGCGACAGCCAGGGATTGTGGTAGTCCAGCCCGACCACGAATCCGTAGGACACCAGGTTGTCGCCCCAATGGTACAGCCAGGACCCGCCATAGGTGTTGCGGTCCAGCGGCCAGCCCACGGTGTGCTCGATCAGGCCGGGCTTGTGCTGCGCCGCCGGGATCTCCCACAGCTCCTTGATGCCCAGCGCGTAGGTCTGCGGGTCACGCCCTTTGCGCAGGTCGAACCGGGTGGCGACCTGCTTGGTGAGCGAGCCGCGGCACCCTTCGGCGAACAGGGTGTAGGACGCGCGCAGCTCCATGCCGGGCTGGTAGTTGGCGCCGTGCTCCCCTTCCTTGGTGATGCCCATGTCGCCGGTGGCGACGCCCACCACGCGGTCGCCCTCGATCAACACCTCGGCGGCGGCGAAGCCCGGGTAGATCTCGACCCCCAACCCCTCCGCCTGGGTGCCCAGCCAGCGGCACACGTCGCCCAGGCTCACGACGTAGTTGCCGGCGTTGTGCATCTGCGGCGGCGTCGGCAGCTTGAAGGCGAACCGCTTCGTCAGGAACAGGAAGCGGTCCTCGCCGGCCGGGGTCAGCAGCGGGGCGCCGGCGTCCTTCCAGTCCGGCAGCAGTTCGGCCAGCGCCCGCGTCTCGATCACGGCGCCGGACAGGATGTGGGCGCCGACCTCGCCGCCCTTCTCCACCACGCAGACATTGGCGTCGGGCGCCAACTGCTTGAGCCGGATCGCGGCGGACAGGCCGGCCGGGCCCGCGCCCACGATCACGACATCGAACTCCATGGCCTCGCGGGCCACCTCACGTTCCGGCATTCGTCCCCCCGTCTATGCTGTCTCAAGCGTCGATGCTGTCTCAAGTGGGGACGGGCGCGGGTTGCGCAAAACCCGCACGCGGCACATTTTCAACGTCATGCGACACGAAGCGGTCTCCGCCTGATGGACAGCTTGGCAGCGTTGCGCTTGCAGGTCGAGTGGGGCGCGGACGAGGCGCTGGGCGACGAGCCGCGCGATCATTTCCAGCCTGCCCCCGCGCCCGCCCGCGAGGCTTTTGTGGTTCCGTCGGTCGCGCCGGCCCGCCCGGCCCCGGTTCCGGCCGCGGCGCGCAGCCAGGCCGCCGCGGACGCAGCCGATACCCTGGATGACCTCCATGCGGCGCTGGATGCGTTCGACGGCTGCCCGCTCCGCGCCATGGCGACGGCGACGGTGCGGCCTGACGGCAACCCGGCGGCGCGGCTCGTCCTGGTGGCGGAAGCGCCGGGAGCCGACGACGACCGGGCCGGCACCGCCTTCGCCGGGCAGTCCGGGCAGGCGCTCGACCGGGTACTGCGGAGCATCGGCCTCGACCGCAGCGCCATGCTGCTCACCCACTTGGTCCCCTGGCGCCCGCCCGGCGGACGCGCGCCGACCGAGGCCGAGGTCCAGCTTTGCCTGCCCTTCCTGCTCCGTCTGCTGCGCCTGGTCCGGCCGGACCGCCTCCTGCTGCTGGGAGCCGCACCGAGCCGGGCGCTGTGCGGCGCCAACGACAGCATCCGCCGGCTACGCGGGCGCTGGCTCCAAGCGGCGCTGCCTGGCGCCGACGCGCCCACCCCCGCCTTGCCGATGCTGCCCTGGGACCAATGGCTCCGGACGCCTGCGGCCAAGCGCGATTGCTGGGCCGACCTGCTGGCGCTCCGGCAAAGCCTCGACTCGACACTTCAAGACAATTCCTGAACCGAAGGAGCGGCGCCATGCCGATCGACGAGAGCCGCCAGTTCATCCCCGTCAGCATCGCCGTGCTCACGGTGTCCGACACGCGGACCGCGGCCGACGACCGCTCCGGCGACACGCTGGCGGCGCGGATCGAGGGCGCCGGGCACCACGTCGCCGCCCGCGCCATCGACCGGGACGACGCGGACCGGATCGAGGCCCGGCTGCGCGGCTGGATCGCCAATCCCGCCATCGACGCGGTGATCACCACCGGCGGCACCGGGATCACCGGGCGCGACGTGACGCCCGAAGCGTTCGACCGCGTTCTGGAAAAGCGCATCGAGGGCTTCGGCGAGCTGTTCCGCATGCTGAGCTACGGAAAGATCGGCACCTCCACGATGCAGTCCCGCGCCCTCGCCGGGGTGGCCGGGGGCACCTACCTGTTCGCCCTGCCCGGCAGCACCGGGGCGGTGAAGGACGCCTGGGACGACATCCTGCTTTGGCAGCTCGACAGCCGGCACCGGCCCTGCAACCTGGTCGAACTGATGCCGCGCTTGCAGGAGCATCTCCGCGCGGCGGAGTGACGCTTCCGTTCTCATTACGTTCTTGACTTCACCGCTCCGGTCAGGGCAACCTGCGTCTAGAACGTAGAGGGAACTCAGGGATGCCGGACGGCACCTTCTCGCGGGCGGAGCTGTTGCGCGGCGCTTTGGACCCGGAGGCGCTCGCGACGTTGGGCCAGGCCGGCGTGCCTGAAACCGAGCCGTCCGGGCCGGTGCCGTCCCTGGCCCGGCATGGCCGGGGCGCCACGACCAACCCGGCCGTGTGCTACGACCGGCTGCGGGCGGAGCCGTTCGAGGACGGATGGACGCCACCCGACATCCTCCCGGAACTGCCGCCGCTGCCGACCACGCTCACCCGGGACGCCAGCAAGACGGCGATCAGTTGGAACGGCAGCCCGGACATCGGCTTCGACCGGGCGGTGAACCCGTATCGCGGGTGCGAGCATGGCTGCGTGTACTGCTACGCCCGGCCGAGCCATGCCTATCTCGGTTTCTCGCCCGGCCTGGAGTTCGAAACGCAGATCGTGTTCAAGCCGGACGTGGCGAGCTTGCTGGAGCGGGAGCTGCGCCGGCCCGGCTACGTCGCGCGGCCTATGGCGCTGGGGTCGAACACCGACCCGTACCAGCCGGTGGACCGCACCCTGCGGCTGACCCGCGCCGTGCTGGAAGTGCTGGACCGGTTCAACCATCCCTTGAGCATCGTCACCAAGTCGGCCGGCGTGCTGCGGGACCTCGACATCCTGCAGCGCATGGCCGCCCGCGGGCTGGTGCGGGTCTGGTTGTCCGTGACCACGCTGGACCCGGCCTTGGCGCGCCGCATGGAGCCGCGGGCCGCCGCCCCGGCGCGGCGCTTGCAAACCATCGCAGCATTGAAGGAGGCCGGCGTTCCCGCCGGGGTCCTGGCCGCGCCGATGATCCCCGGGCTGAACGACATGGAGCTGGAACGAATCCTGGCCGCGGCCCGGCGGCACGGCGCGGCCCACGCCGGCACCGTGCTGCTGCGCCTGCCCTCCGAGCTGCGGGACGTGTTCACGGCCTGGCTGGAGGAGCATGTGCCGGACCGGGCACGGCGCATCCTGGCGCTGATCCGGGAAACGCGGGCGGGCGCGCTGAACGACAGCCGCTTCCACCACCGCTTCAGCGGCGGCGGCCCCTACGCCGACCTGCTGGCCCAGCGCTTCGACCGTGCACGGCGGCAGCTCGGCTTTCTCGGCCGGGACGCGCTGGATTGCTCGCAGTTCCGGTGCCCGCCGGCGCCGGGGGACCAGCTTTCGCTGCTGTAGGCACGGCCTGGCTTTGCCGCGCCGCCTGTCCTATCACCCTGGCTCCCTCGAAACGGAGCCAAGGCATGATCGTCCGCACAGCACTGACCACCCTGACCCTTGCTGCCCTGGTCGGGCCAGCGCCGGGCGCTTGGGCGCAGGACAGGGCGGCTCAGGACGGGGCGGTTCAGGGCGGGGCGGCGCCGAGCCTGGCGGTGCGGACGGTTGATACCATGAACAAGCTGTGGGGCCGCCATCCCGGCCTGCGCGCCAACCACGCCCGGGGCGTCGTGGCCGAGGGCCGCTTCACCCCCACGGCGGAGGCCGCCGGGCTGAGCACCGCCAGCATCTTCGCCGCCAAGTCGGTGCCGGTGACGGTGCGCTTCTCCGACGCGACCGGCTTGCCGGACCTGCCGGACGGCAAGGACGCGGCCAACCCGCACGGCATGGCGATCCGCTTTCGCCCCGAAGGCGGCACATACGTGGACGTGGTGCTGAACTCGCTGCCCTACTTCCCGGTCGCGACCGGCGAGGAGTTCCAGCAGCTGCTGCAAGCGGCGTCGGAAAGCGGGCCGGACGCGCCGAAGCCGACCAAGATCGAGCAATTCATCGCCGCCCACCCCGCCGCCGCCAAGGCCGGCAGCACCGTGAAAACGCCGACCAGCTTCGCACGGGAAACCTACAACGGCATCGACGCCTTCATCTTCGTCGATGCGCAAGGCAAGCGGCAGCCGTTCCGCTTCCAGTTCCAGCCGGTCCCGGGGCCTGAGCACCTGGACAAGGCGGATGCGGACAAGATGCCGCCCGACTTCCTGCTGACGGAGCTGCCGGCCCGCCTGCAGGAGGAGGAGGCCGAATTCCGCGTGATAGCGCAGCTCGCAAACCCCGGCGACCCCACGAAGGACCCGACCCAGCCCTGGCCCGCCGACCGCCGCATGGTCAACCTGGGCACGCTGACGCTGACCGGGACGGTGCCGGACCAGGAAAAGGCGTCGCATGACCTGAAATTCCTGCCCAACCACCTGACGCCGGGGATCGAGGTGTCCGACGATCCGCTGATCGATGCGCGGGTGCGGTCCTACGTCATCTCCTTCGGCCGGCGCGGGTAGCGGCGACGGCGAGGCGGTGGGGCCGGACTTCACGCGGGAAGTGCTGTACGGCGGCCGGGTGGCGGGGGTGGACGAGGCCGGCCGCGGACCGTTGGCCGGACCCGTGGTCGCCGCCGCCGTCGTGTTCCCCGCCGGCGTGCCCGATTGGCTTAGGCCGCGGCTCGACGACTCCAAGAAGCTGACCCCGGCGGCTCGGCAGGCGGCGTTCGACGCGCTGCATGATTGCCGCCCCGTCGAGATCGGCATTGGGGCCGCGTCGGTGAAGGAGATCGCCCGGCTCAACATCCTGCGCGCGTCCCTGCTCGCCATGCGCCGCGCGGTGCTCCGGTTGCCCAACCTGCCCGACCTCGCCTTGGTGGATGGCAACCAAGCGCCGGACCTGCCCTGCCCCGTGCAGTGCTGCATCGGTGGCGACGCGCTGTCCTTGTCGGTCGCCGCGGCTTCCGTGGTGGCGAAGGTGGTGCGCGACCGGGCGATGGCGCGGCTTGCGGCGCGCTACCCGGCCTATGGCTGGCTCGCCAACGCGGGATACGGCACGGCGGCGCACCGGGCGGCGCTGCGCCGGGTCGGACCGTGCCGGCACCACCGGGCGGCCTTCGGCCTTGTCAGGACGCTGCGGGAGTCCGGGCGCGCCCCAGGAACGGACTCGGCCGCGGATTGACGCGGCTTCCGGCGCTTCGGCACGATGCGCCCCGAAACAGCCGGTTGGAGCCAGTGGACATCGCCCCTGAATTGCCCTTGAACCAGGTGCTGCTCGGCGACTGCATCCCACTGATGGGCATGCTGCCGACGGCCTCGGTCCACTGCGTCTTCGCCGACCCGCCGTACAACCTGCAGCTCCGCGGCGAGCTGCGCCGGCCCGACGACAGCTTGGTGGACGCGGTGGACGAGGACTGGGACCGGTTCGGCGACTTCGCCGCCTACGACGCCTTCACCCGGGGCTGGCTCGGCGAGTGCCGGCGGCTGCTGCAGAAGGACGGCACGATCTGGGTGATCGGCTCCTACCACAACATCTTCCGCATCGGCGCCATCCTGCAGGACCTGGGCTTCTGGATCCTCAACGACGTGGTGTGGCGCAAGGCCAACCCGATGCCGAATTTCCGCGGGCGCCGCTTCACCAACGCGCACGAGACGCTGATCTGGGCGGCGCGGGGCCGGGACAGCCGCTACCGCTTCAACTACCAGGCCATGAAGGCGCTGAACGACGACCTGCAGATGCGCAGCGACTGGTTCCTGCCGCTGTGCACCGGGGCGGAGCGGCTGCGCAACCAGCACGGCCTCAAGCTCCACCCGACGCAGAAGCCCGAGGCCCTGCTGCACCGCGTGCTGCTCGCCAGCACCTTGCCCGGCGACATCGTGCTCGACCCGTTCCTCGGCACCGGCACGACGGCCGCGATGGCCAAGCGCCTGCACCGCCACTTCATCGGCATCGAGCGCCACCCCGCCTATGCGGAAGCGGCCATCGGCCGGGTGTGGCGGGAGAAGCCGGCGCCGGTCGAGGGCATGGCCGCCAGCCCGACCAAGCGGGAAGCCGTGCGGGTGCCGTTCGGCAGCCTGGTGGAGCGCGGCTTCATC
>CAXTUO010000115.1:6382-8445 GCA_964247175.1 uncultured Acetobacteraceae bacterium
CTGCGCCGTTTCCGACGCGGCGTGGGCAGCGGCCAGGCAGGCGTTCACCGCGTCCCGCAGCGATGTCACGTAATGGTCCGCCCCCACCATGGCGCGCAGCCGCTCATCGCCCAGCAGCGACGCGTCGGCGTGCCACAGCCCAACCAGGATCGGCGCGCCCGGCAGCCGCTGGCGCAGCCGCCGCATCATGTAGCGGAGCGGCGACGGGCTGCCGGTCGCCTCGATGTAGGACACGCACACCATCGCCACCCCGGCGACGTCGAGCGACGCGATGCGCGCCCGCGACACCGCGTCCTGGCTGACCACCCGGGCTTGCAGGCCATGCTTGCCCAGAAGCTGCACCAGCATGGTGCAGGCGGCCTCGTCCAGCGCGCCGCGCCCGGCCACGCACAACACCGGCGCGGACCCGGCCCATTCGGGCGGCAACTCCCGCGCCGTGTCGGCCGGCGCCGGCAGGATCGGCGGGACGGTCGCCGCCTGCGGGATTGGCGAGTTCGCAGGCTCGGATTTGGACTTCGCCACGTCGGCGTCGTCCTGGTCGGCCAGATCGACCACCACCCCGTCGATCGCGTCCTGGATGTTGCGGAGCTGATCCTCCGCCAGGACGCCGCGCAGCGCGTCGTTGGCAGCAAGCTGCAAGCCTTTCAGCGCGACCTCGTCGTAATAGGAGGACAGGGACCGGTCGCGCAGCAGCGTTTCCGCCTGGTCGAGCGCCTCGTCCGCGTCGCCGGCGAGGATGCGCTGGTAGAAGCTTTCGGCGGGCGTCAGGGCGGGCTGGTCGCTCAGCAGCACGTCGATGAACTCCAGCCGGTCGATGTGGCGGCCCAGCACCACCAGGCAGAGCGTGAGCGGCGTGGACAGGATCAGCCCGACCGGCCCCCACAGCCACGCCCAGAAAATGGCGGAGATGACGACCGACACCGGCGACAGCCCCGTGCTGTGGCCGTACACCAGCGGCTCGACGATCTGCCCCGTCACCGGCTCGACCACCAGGAACAGCGCCACCGTGGACAGCGCCATGGTCCAGCCCGGGTCCACCGCGGCGGCCATGGTGATCGGCAGCACCGCCGAGCCGATGGCGCCGACATAGGGCACGAAGCGCATCAGGGCGGCGATGATGCCCCACAGCACCGGACTCGGCACGCCGATGAGGAGCAGGCCCAGCCCGATCACCACCCCGAACGCCGCGTTGAGCGCAAGCTGGGTCAGGAAATACTTGCTCAGCCGGGCGGCCGCGTCGTCCATCGCGACGGTGGTGCGGTGCAGGTCGCCGGACCCGAACAGCCGGATCATCCGATCGCGCAGGTCTTCCCGCTGCATCAGCACGAACACGGCCACCAGCAGCACGATGCCCATGGTGGCGAGCGGCGACAGGATCGGCGACAGCACGCGGGTGGCGATCTCAAGCGGGGTCGGGTCGGGCTGGTGCACCTCCACCGGCACGGGCTTTGGCGCGTCGGAGGGCGGACTGGCCGGCTTGGGCGCGGGCGGCGCGGCGGGAGGCGCCATCTGGCTGCCCAGCGCACCCGTCATCGCCGTGATCCGGCCGATGGTGTAGGAGCGCACGGCACTGACCTTGTGCTCCACCGTGGCGGCGTAGCGGGGCACGTCGCCCGCGAGGCTCGCCACCTGCGAGCCGATCAGCCCGCCCAGCAGCAGCAGCACGCCCAACGCCACCAGCACCGCCACCACCACCGACGGCACGCGCGGCAGGCCGACCCGGCGCAGCAGCGCCACCAGCGGCGCCAGCACGAACGAAAGCAGGATCGCCAGCGTGATCGGGACCAAGACCTCCCGCGCCAGGTAAAGCGCCGCCACGACGACCACCGCGACCGCAAGCGTCGTGAGGCCCTGCAGGCCCGGCAGCTCCGCCGGGGGGACCTTGGTCTTGAGGCGGGAATTGGTCGGAACGATGTCAGCCATGCAGTGAAGTCCTCGGTTGGGCACCACGCCTACAGGCTGCAACGTTCGCCGGCGGCAATCGCTCCTTCGGACAAAGGCAGGTCCCCGCGCCGGCACGGCCGGTCGCGGCCATATGTTGAGCTTGCCGCAGGGCCGACCAC
>CAXTUO010000116.1:0-8430 GCA_964247175.1 uncultured Acetobacteraceae bacterium
GATCCCGGCCTGCACCGGGTCGGCGTCGTAAACGTCGTCCGGCAGCACCACCGACGCCGCCTCGCCGGTTTCGGTCGTGAGGGCGATGCGGACGGTGCCGCCCTGGTACTCGACCGCTTCCACCTGCGCCGGCACGCCGTCGCCGTCGCCCGCCAGGCGGCAGCGGTCGGCCCGCACCGCCACCGGCCCCATGCTGCCCGGCAGCACGTTGTGGCCGCCGATGAAGCGGGCGACGAAGCTGCTGGCCGGGTGGCCGAACACGTCGTGCGGCGTGCCGACCTGGCGGATGTGGCCGTCCTGCATGACCACCATGGTGTCGGCCAGCGCCATCGCCTCGTCCTGGCTGTGGGTGACGTGGATGAAGGTGATGCCCAGTTCCCTCTGCAGCCGCTTGAGCTCCTCCCGCACGCGGACCCGCAGGAACGGGTCGAGCGCGGACAGCGGCTCGTCCAGCAGCAGGACCCGCGGCTGGCCGACCAAGGCGCGGGCCAGGGCGACCCGCTGCTGCTGCCCGCCCGAAAGCTGCGCCGGCAGGCGGTCGGCGAAGCCTTCCATGTGCACCAGCGCCAGGAACTCGCCCGCGCGCCGGGCACGCTCGGCCGCGCGCACGCCGCGCATGCGGAGGCTGAACGCCACGTTGTCACGGCAGGTCAAATGCGGGAACAGGGCGTAGTTCTGGAACATCATCGCCGTGCCACGCTGGATCGGCGGCATCCCCGTGGCGTTCACCCCGCCGATCAGCACGTCGCCGTCGCTCACGCCCTCGTGCCCGGCGATCATGCGCAGCGTGCTGGTCTTGCCGCAGCCGCTGGGGCCGAGCAGGCAGCAGTAGCTGGCTTTCGGGATGCGCAGCGAGATGTTGTCCACCGCGGTCGTCCCGCCGTAGCGCTTGGTGACGCCGATCAGCTCGACGTCGAAGCGGGGGTCCATGGCGGCTCTCCTCATAACGGCAGCCCTTTGGGCTGACCGGTATGCGCGCGGGGTTGGCGGGGCGGCCGCGCGCGAAAGACGACTCTGATGCTGGTCGCCCCAAAGGGTGACCGGCATCAGACCGGCCCGCGGCGGCGCTGAAGCCGCAGCACGAAGGCCAGGGTCAACCCGATCAGCTGGAACGACACCGCCGTGGTCACGGTGCCGATGGCGAACAGCGTGGGCGTGCTGTCGCTGGAGATCAGCGCGTAGATCTCGAGCGGCAGCGTGTTGGTGCTGCCGAGGGTCAGCGTCGTGCGCGCATCACTCGCCGGGTCGTCCGGGTCATGCCCGGCGATCACCGCCAGCAGCGCGGCGCAATCGGCCACCGTCCAGGCCATCGGACCCGCATGGTCGAAGGTGAAGGAGTTCGGGTAGATGCCTCGGCGGCTGACCAGCCCATAGGTCGGTTTCAGCCCGGCGACGCCGCACAGCGCGGCCGGCAGGCGGATCGACCCGCCGGTGTCGGTGCCGAGCGCCGCGGGCGTCAGGCCGGCGGCGATGGCCGCGCCCGACCCGCTGGAGGAGCCGCCGGTGAAGTGCCCGGTGTTCCACGGGTTGCGCGCGGGCGGCCAGGGTTGCTTTTCTTTTAGGCTTTCAACAGTAGATAGCCTGTCTCTTCAGCGGCCCGCCAAGGATGTCAGCCGCATGAACGTTCCCGAAGCCTCTGCTTCTTCTCAGGCCGTGGAACCAGCCATTCCGCCCGGACCGACAGGGTCGCCCTGAAGATGACCTGGTTCCGTTCGTCCCTGACGGTGGAGACGATGTCTTGCCCGCCAAAGCCGGGGCCCATGTCATGGGCGATGCTGGGCAACAGGCGGACCGCTTCGTCGCGAGCTTCCTAGCGTCCGGGCAGCTCGACGCCTGTATCGCTGCGCAGGAAGCCTTCGCCATCGCCAGAGTCGAAAAAGTAGAGCGGCATGAGATTTTCCTTTGTTGGCGTGGTGCCATGACAGGCATACAAACGTCTCATCCGATGGCTTCCCACGCATGAAGCACGGATGGCAGGACGCGTCACACGCTTGACGGGCGTTCGGCCATGGCAAGGGCGGCAATGCCCGATGTTGGCTTGACATGCTGGTCCGGCGGCGGACGCCGCAGCGTTCGCGTGAGCGCTGCCGCGCCACCGTCCACACGCCATCGCGCCTCAACACGCGGTAGCCGGTCAGCATGAATGTGCAACTGTTATTAATAGGCGGTGGACAAAGTGCAACTGCGCGCCCAATATCGTATCAAAACGTCTGACGGTCTTTGGGTCCATCCGCCCCGGTTGCACAATCAAATGCAAGTCGCTTGGTCGTTCAGCAGTCCCGACCGTTTCAGTCGCAGGCGAGCGGTGCAGGGCCAGCCTGCATAGCGAGGAAACAAGGCGAGAACCTGTCATGTGCAATGGCCGTTAACATCAGCCCAACCGGCGACGAGGGCGCCGAGGGCCACGACGGCCCTGGCCCGTCCGATCCTGCGGCGATGGGCAGCGAGGCCGGGCCGTCCGCGCCCGTGCCGGAGCGCACCCGGCTGATCGTCGGCATCGGCGCCTCCGCCGGCAGCATAGAGGCCTTCAAGACGTTCTTCTCGAAGATGCCGGCCGACACCGGCATGGCCTTCGTCATCGTCCAGCATCTCGACCCCAACTTCGAAAGCATCCTGCCCTCGATCATCGCCAACTACACCAGGATGCCGGTGCACGCCGCCGCGGACGGGGCGCTGGCTGGCCCGAACACGGTCCACGTCATCCCGTCCAACGCCATCCTGACCATGCGGCACGGCATCATCCGCCTCGCCCGGCCGGCGCCGCCCCCGGCCCGCCGCACCTCCGTCAACACCTTCCTGGCGTCGCTGGCGGAGGACCAGGGGGAGAACGCGATCGGCATCATCCTGTCGGGGTTCGGCAGCGACGGGGCGCTGGGCATCGCGGCCATCAAGGAACACGGCGGCCTGACGCTGAGCCAGGCCGAGTTCGACCACCACGCCAAGCGCGGGATGCCGCAGAGCGCCGTGTCCGGCGGGTTCGTGGACCATGTGCTGTCGGTGGAGGACATGCCCCGGGCGCTGGTGGACTACCGGCACCACCGGACGATCTGCGATTCCCACAAGGGGTCGGACGGCCTGCGCGAGGACCTGCCGAGCCAGCTTGGGACGATCTGCGCCGTGCTGCACGGCCAGCTCGGCCGGGACTTCAGCAACTACAAGGCAGGCACGCTGATGCGCCGCATCCAGCGGCGGATGCACGTGCTGCAGACCGACGAGGTTCCCGAGTACGTCGAGCGGCTGCGGACGGACCCGCAGGAAGCGGAGATGCTGTTCCGCGAGCTGCTGATCAGCGTGACCCGGTTCTTCCGCGACCCGGACGCCTTTGCGGCGCTGGAAGCGAAGGTGATCTCCGGGCTGATGGCGGCGAAGGGTGCGGAGCCGATCCGGGTGTGGGTCGCGGGCTGCGCCACCGGCGAGGAAGCGTACTCGGTCGCGATCCTGCTCCGGGAAGCGCAGGCGCGGTCCGGCAGCCGCCGGGCGGTGCAGGTGTTCGCGACCGACGTGGACGACCGGGCGGTGGCGACGGCGCGGACCGGGCTTTACCTCGGGTCCATCAGCGGGGACATGTCGGCGGAGCGGCTGGAGCGGTACTTCGTGCGCGAGGACGGCAACTACCGCGTGTCCAAGGACATCCGCGAGATGTGCCTGTTCTCGACGCACGACATGGTGAGGGACCCGCCGTTCTCCCGCATCGACCTGGTGTGCTGCCGCAACCTGCTGATCTACTTCGAGCCGCCGCTGCAGCAACGGGTGGTCGCCACCTTCCATTACGCGCTGCGGTCCGGCGGGCACCTGTTCCTGGGGCCGTCGGAAAGCGTCGCCTCGCAGGCGCAGCTCTTTGCGCCGCTCGACAAGCGGCACCAGATCTATTTCCGGCGGAACGCCGCGGCGAGCTTCCCGGCCCTCTCGATGTCGCGCATGCCGGGCGCCGGCGCGGTGGTCAGGCGGCCCACCCCCCCGGCCACCGACGACATCGACCAGCGGGCGGCCCGCGCCATCGCCCGTTACGCGCCCGCCTTCCTGGTGGTGGACCGGAGCCATGAGATCGTCCGCTTCTCCGGACAGACCGCGAAGTACCTGGAGCCGGCGACCGGGGTGGCCAGCCTGCACCTGTTCGCCCTGCTGCACGCCGACCTGCGGACCGCCGCGCGCGCGGCGTTGCGCGAAGCGGCGGCGACGGGGCAGCGGGTCATCCACGAGCGCCTCGGCGTCGAGACGGGCGGGCGGCCCGAACTCCTCAACCTCATCGTCGAGCCCTTGGCCGTCGCGCCCATGTCCGGCGCCGAGGAGGAGGGCCTGTTCGTCATCGTGTTCCAGGAAGCAGGGCCGCCCGCCCCGGCGCCGACGGAGGCCTTGGCGCCGGGTCCGCACAATGGGGCCGATACGGACGCACGGGTCATGAGCCGGGAGCTGCTCGGCACGAAGGAGCGGCTCCGCACCGTTTCGGAGGAGCTGGAAGCGGCCCAGGAGGAGCTGCAATCCTCCAACGAGGAGTACCTGTCGGTCAACGAGGAGCTGCAATCGGCGAACGAGGAGCTGGAAACCTCCAAGGAAGAGCTGCAATCGCTCAACGAGGAATTGCAGACCATCAACGCCGAACTGAACAACCGCAACGACAGCCTGGTGCGCTCCAACAGCGACCTGGCCAACCTGTTCGACAGCACCTCGGTCGCCACCCTGTTCCTCGACCGCGACCTGCGCATCCGGCGCTTCACGCCGCGGATGCTGGAGATCTTCAACGTGCGCGGAGGGGACGAGGGCCGGCCGATCAGCGACATCGTCACCCGGCTGACCCGGGACGGGCTGGAGCAGGACGTGCAGGACGTGCTGCGGACGCTGGCGCCGCGCGAGCGCGAGGTCATGGTGGCCGACGGGCAAAGCTACCTGATGCAGGTGCGCCCCTACCGCGACCTGAACAACGTCATCGACGGCGCCGTGCTGACCTTCGTGGATATTTCCGAGCGCAAGCGGCACGAGCATGCGCGCTCCAGGCTCGCGGCCATCGTCGAATCCTCGCAGGACGCCATCGTCGGCTTTGACCTTCAAGGAACCGTTGTCAGTTGGAACGACGGTGCCGATTGCTTGTTCGGCTTGGCGGCGTCCAAGGCCATCGGCCGATCCATGCCGGCCTTGCTGACCCAGCCTTTGCCCTGGGGGTGGTCGGAGATGCTGGCGAGGCTGCACGGCGGCGAGCAGATTGCGCGCTTCGAATACGCAGGCGCCGCCCGGGACGGACGGCTGATCGAGGTCTCCGCCACGGTGTCTCCGGTCAAGGAAGGGGACGGGGAGATCGTCGGGGTGTCAATGGTGGCGCGGGACATCAGCGCGCGCCGGGCAGCCGAACGCAAGGCGGCCCTGCTGCTCGGCGAGCTGGACCACCGGGTGAAGAACATCCTGGCGATCATCTCCGCCGTGATCACGCAGACGCTGAAGACCACCGCGACGCCGGAGGAGTTCGCCAGCGAGGTCGGCAGCCGGGTCCAGGCCATCGCCAAGGCGCACAGCCTGCTGACGCAGTCCGGGCAGGGCGAGGTGTCGCTCCGCACCATCCTGCGGACGGAGCTGGCGCCTTATGACCGGAGTGAAGGCGATCTCGTCATCATGGGCCGGGACGTGTCGCTGACCCCGAAGGCCAGCCTGGCCCTGGCGATGGCCGTGCACGAGCTTGCCAGCAACGCGGCCAAGTACGGCGCGTTGTCCGTGCCGTCCGGCCGGCTGACGGTTGAATGGACGGTCGCGGCCAACGCGGGCGCCAACCTCCTCACGCTGGGCTGGACGGAAGCCGGCGGCCCGGCGGTGTCGCCCCCGACGCGACGGGGGTTCGGCACGACGCTGATCGAACGTGCCTTGGCCTACGAGCTTGATGCGAAAGTCAGCCGGGAGTTCCTCGCGGGCGGCTTGCGCTGCGCCATTTCCATCCCATTGACCGAGGACGTGGGGCGCCTGCAACCCGCGGAGGGCGCCGAGGAAACATCATGACAGCGAGCATAAACCTTTTGGACCGAAGCCTGGCGGACCGAAGCCTGGCGGACCGAAGCCTGGCGGACCGCGGCCTGGTGAACCGAGGCCTGGCGAACCGTCGCATCCTGGTGGTCGAGGACGACCTGGCGATTGCCGTGCTCATTGAAGAGGTGCTGCAGGACAGCGGCTGCGTCGTGGTGGGGCCGGTCGGTAGGCTGGACGCCGCGCTGCAGTTGGCGAGCGACGAGGCCCTGGACGCGGCCATCCTGGACGTCACCATCCGGGGCGGGAAGGTGTTCCCGGTGGTGCAGCATCTTCAGGGCCGCGGCGTGCCGTTCGTGCTGGCCAGCGGCTATGGCGACTGGGCGCTGCCCGAGGCGCTGCGGAACCAACCCCGCTTGATCAAGCCCTTCACGGCCGGGGATCTCGTGGCGCAGGTGCGGTTGCTGTGCGAGGCACGCGACCGCCAGCGGGCGGAGGCGCTGCTTCCCTGACGCCGCCCGCTTGACCCTCAACCGGTTGACCCGGGGCGCCGGCCAGGCGAATGGGTTCATCCAGGCATCGCTGCATGGAGGGAGTGGATGGATCTCGGGCTGAAGGGGCGCCGTGCGCTCGTGACCGGCGGCACGAAGGGAATCGGCCGGGCCATCGCCGAGTGCTTCGCGCAGGAAGGGGCCAGCGTCGCCCTGTGCGCGCGCAACCCGGCGGAGGTGGACGCCGCCGTCTCGGCGCTGCGCGGCGGAGGGGTCGAGGCGTTCGGCCGGGCCCTCGATGTCGCCGACGGCCCGACGCTGCGCGGCTTCGTGCAGGCGGCCGCCGGGGCGCTGGGCGGCCTTGACGCCGTGGTGGCCAACGTGAGCGCGCTCGCCGTCGGCCAGGACGAGGCGTCCTGGCATGCCGAGTTCCAAACGGACTTGATGGGCGCGGTGCGGCTGGTGGATGCCGCCCTGCCCTTTCTCCAAGCGTCCGACGCGGCGTCGATCACCTTCATCTCGAGCGTGTCCGGGCGCGAGGTCGATTTCGCCGCCGGCGCCTACGGGGCGATGAAGGCGGCCCTCGTGCACTACGCCCAGGGCCTCGCCTTTCAGCTTGCGGGCAAGGGCATCCGGGCCAACACGGTGTCCCCGGGCAACACGTACTTCGAGGGCGGCGTATGGGCGCGCATCGAGCGGGACAACCCGGCGTTCTTTGCCGAGGCGCTGGCCCTCAATCCGACGGGCCGCATGGGGAAGCCGGAGGAGATGGCGCGCGCCGCCGTGTTCCTCGCCAGCCCCGCCGCGAGCTTCGTGAGCGGCACGAACCTGGTGGTGGATGGCGCGCTGACCCGGGGGGTGCAGCTTTGACGGCCGGTTCGGGCGCAGGGACGCGGCGAGAAGCGTGGGCAATGGCCTGCTCGCCGCTGAGTGGGCCGCGCGACAAGCGCATCCGCGGCGCGAACTTCAGGTTCTCCATCGCGCGCACCACGCTTTGTGGCAGGATGATGCGGTGACGCCCCGCCCGTAGGCGATCATCCGATCAGCGGTGCAAGGAATGCCTTGGAGCGGGTGAAGGGAATCGAACCCTCGTATGCAGCTTGGGAAGCTGCCGTTCTACCATTGAACTACACCCGCGACGGGACCGTTATACGAATTCGCCGTTGACCATGCAACGCCCCGGCACCTAATCTGCCCTTGGCGCCACGCGGGCGCCCCTCGTGATTTGTCCGGCCGGATTGCGGCGAGGTGAAACAAGCGCGCTAAAGAGGCCCTCGGCATCCCAGCATCGGTGGGCGCCGTCGGCATCTACGGTCTTCCTTGGAGCACCGTGTTCATGCCCAACTATCGCCCCGCGACGCAGCTGGTTCACGGCGGCACCACCCGGACGCCCTATGGCGAGACGGCGGAAGCGCTGTTCCTCACTTCCGGCTTCGTGTACGACAGCGCCGAGCAGGCGGAGGCCACCTTCACCGGCGACGCCAGCCATTACCAGTACAGCCGCTTCGGCAACCCCACCGTCGCCATGCTGGAAGAGCGGCTGGCGCTGATCGAGGGCGCCGAGGCCTGCCGCGCCACCGCGACCGGCATGGCGGCGGTGCACGGCGCGATGCTGTCCCACTTGAAGTCCGGCGACCGCGTCGTGGCGTCGCGCGCTCTGTTCGGGTCGTGCCACTGGATCGTTTCGACGCTGCTGCCGCGCTACGGCATCACCTCGGAGTTCGTGGACGGCGCTGATCTCCAAGCCTGGCGCACCGCGCTGTCCCGTCCGGCGGCGCTGGTTTTGGTGGAAAGCCCGTCCAACCCGATGCTCGACATCGTGGACCTCCGCGCCGTGTGCAGCCTGGCGCATTCGGCCGGGGCGATCGTCGTGGTGGACAACGTGTTCGCGACGCCGCTCCTGCAGAAGCCGTTCGAGCTGGGCGCCGACGTGGTGGTGTATTCCTGCACCAAGCACATCGACGGCCAGGGCCGGGTGCTGGGCGGCGCCGTGCTG
>CAXTUO010000117.1:0-8422 GCA_964247175.1 uncultured Acetobacteraceae bacterium
ATCGCCGGCATCGCGCCACCGCTCCGCGCGGCGTTCCGGCCCGACGTAATTGAGCGCGGGGCCACGCTGGCGGCCATCGGCGACTGCTCGGTGTGCCACACCGTGGACGGGGGCCGCCCTTATGCCGGCGGCCGCGCCCTGCCCACGCCGTTCGGCACCATCTACGTCACCAACATCACGCCGGACCCGGACACCGGCATCGGCCGCTGGCCGGAGGCGGCGTTCCGCCGGGCGATGCGGGACGGGATCGACCGCGCGGGCCGCCATCTCTACCCCGCGCTGCCCTACCCGCACTTCACGCGCGCGACGGACGCCGACATCGGCGCGCTGTACGCGTTCCTGATGACGCGCGAGCCTGTCCGGGCCACCGTGCCGGCGAACCGGCTGCCGTTTCCCGTCAACGTGCGGGCCACCCTGGCCGGATGGAACCTGCTGTTCCTGCGTCCGGGCGCCTGGATGCCCGACCCGGCCCACTCGGCTGAATGGAACCGCGGCGCCTACCTGGCCGAGGCGGTCGGGCACTGCGGCGCCTGCCACACGCCGCACAACGCCCTGGGCGCCGAGCGGGACAAGGAGGCGCTGGGCGGCGGCGTCGCCGAGGGATGGTCGGGCCACCCGCTGCAGGCTGGCTCGCCCGCCGCCCGGCCCTGGACCGTGAACGAGCTGGCGGAGTACCTGGCAACCGGGTTGTCGGCGCAGCACGGCGCCGCGGCCGGGCCGATGCTGGCGGTCACGCGGGAGCTGTCCCGCGTCCCCGCCCCCGACGTGCGGGCCCTTGCCGTTTATGTGGCGTCCCAGATGCCGCGTTCCGCGCCGCAGCCTGCACCCCGCGAGGCCGCAGCCGAGGACCCCCTGTTCGCGGGCGCCTGCGCCGCCTGCCACGCCGAGACCGCACCGATGACGCGGGCCGGCGCGCCGTCGCTTGCGCTCAGCACCACGGTGAACGCCCCAAGCCCGCGCAACGCGATCCGCGTCATCCTGCACGGCATCGCGCCGCGGGAGGACGCGCCCGCCCCCGCCATGCCCGGCTTCGGCACGGCCTTGTCGGACCGGCAGGTCGCCGACCTCTTGCGCTTCGTGCGTGCCCGCTACAGCAGCCGCCCGCCCTGGGCCGACATCGAGGCCGATGTCCGCGCGGCGAGGGCCGAGGAGACGGACCCATGATTACGCTCACCGTCAACGGCGCAAACCATACGGTGGACGCCGACCCGGGAACGCCGCTGCTCTACGTGCTGCGCGAGGACCTCGGGCTGAACGGGGCCAAGTTCGGCTGCGGCCTGGGGCAATGCGGAAGCTGCACCGTGCTGCTGGACGGCAAGGCGGTGTTCTCCTGCCTGCTGCCGGTCGCGGCGCTGCCGGGCCGGCAGATCCGCACGGTCGAGGGTTTGGGCACCGCGGACGCGCCCGGCCCCGTGCAGCGCGCCTTTATCGAGGAGCAGGCGGCGCAGTGCGGCTACTGCATCGCCGGCATGGTGGTGCGGGCGCAGGCGCTGCTGGACGCCAACCCCGCGCCGAGCGAGGCCGAGATCCGCGCGCACATGGCGCCCAACCTGTGCCGCTGCGGCACCCACGTCCGCATCCTGCGCGCCGTGCGCCGGGCCGCGTCGGCCATGGGACACGCCGAGCGATGAGCGCCGGGTTGGTCCTGCCCCGCCGCGACCTACTCGGCGCAGGCGGCGCCCTTGTCGTGTGCTTCAGCCTTGGCCGCGCCGCCCGCACCGACGAGCAGGGCGGCTCCCCGCAGGCCAAAAGCCCGGCGCCGCTGCCGGGCAGCCTGAAGGAAACGCCCGAACTCGATGCGTGGATCAGGGTCGCGGCGGATGGCATCCAAGTGTTCACCGGCAAGGCGGAGCTTGGGCAGGGCCTGAAGACCGCGCTGCTCCAGGTCGCCGCCGAGCAGCTCGACGTCGCGCCGTCCAGCCTGCGCCTGACCACCGCCGACACCGGGCGCACGCCCAACGAGGGCTTCACCGCCGGCAGCCATTCCATGCAGGACAGCGGGACGGCGATCCTGCACGCCGCCGCCCAGGTGCGCGGCCTGTTGGTGGAAGCCGCCGCCGGCCGGTTCGGCGTGGCCCCGGCGCAGCTGCAAACCCGGGACGGCGCGGTGCACGCGCCGGACGGGCGTTCGCTGGCCTACCGCGAGCTTGCGGCCAGCCTTTCCCTGCACGTGCCGGCCCAGCCCGGCGGACCGCTGAAGGACCCGGCAACCTTTCGGGTGATCGGCACTGCTTTGCCGCGCGTGGACATCCCGCCCAAGGTCACGGGCGGCCCCGCCTACATTCAGGACCTGCGGTTGCCGGGCATGCTGCACGCCCGGGCCGTGCGCCAGCCCAGCCCGGGTGCCGTGCTCCGAACGGTTGACACCGCGCCCATCGAGCGCATGCCCGGCGTGGTCGCCGTCGTGCGCCAGGGCAGTTACCTCGCCGTGGTGGCCGAGCGCGAATGGCAGGCCGTGCAAGCCTGGCGCGCGCTGTCCGCCGCCGCGGCGTGGGAGGAAACGGCAACCCTGCCCGACGAGGCCGGCATCGCTGCCGTCATCCGCAACCTGCCGGGCCGGGACATCGAGGTGCTGCGCTGGACCGGCGCCGCCGACGCGCCCGCCCGGCGGCTGCAGGCCCGCTACACCAAGCCTTACGGGATGCACGGCTCCATCGGCCCGTCCTGCGCGCTGGCGCAGGCCGACGAGGGGGGCGTCACGGTCTGGACCCACACCCAGGGCGTTTACCCGCAGCGCGCCGCGCTGGCCGAGCTGCTGCGCCTGCCGCCCGACCAGGTGCGCTGCATCCACGTCGAGGGGTCCGGCTGCTACGGCCACAACGGTGCCGACGACGTGGCGGCGGACGCCGCGCTGATCGCCCGCGCCCTGCCGGGCCGCCCGGTCCGCGTGCAATGGATGCGCGAGCAGGAGAACACGGCCGAGCCGTTCGGCCCCGCCATGGTCGCCGAGGCGTCCGCGGCGCTGGACGCCGAGGGCCGCATCGTCGATTGGGACTACGGCGTGTGGAGCAACACCCACAACCAGCGGCCCAACAAGGGCGGCCTGTTCCTCCAGAACGCGGCGTTGCCGGACCCGCTGCCGGTGCCGCCGCCCGCGCCCATCCCGATGCCGGAAGGCGGCGGCGAGCGGAACAGCAACCCCCTGTACAGCTTCCCCAACGCCCATGTCGTGTCCCACTTCCTGCCGGAGATGCCGCTGCGGGTGTCGGCCATGCGGTCGCTCGGCGCCTATCTCAACATCTTCGCCATCGAGAGCTTCATGGACGAGCTGGCGGCGGCGGCGGGCGCCGACCCGGTGGCGTTCCGCTTGCGCCACATGGAAGACGAGCGCGCCCGCGCCGTGATCCAAACGGCAGCCGACCGCTTTGGCTGGCAGGCCACGGCTTCCCGGCCCGGCGGCACGCGGGACGGCGCCGGCCGGGGCTTCGCCTTTGCGCGCTACAAGAACCTGGGCGCCTATTGCGCGGTCGCGCTCGATCTCAAGGTCGAGCACGAGACCGGGCGCATCCGGATCGGCCGCGTCGTGGCCGCGGTGGACAGCGGGCAGCCCATCAACCCCGACGGCATCCGCAACCAGATTGAAGGCGCCATCGTCCAGTCCGCGAGCTGGACCCTGTATGAGCAGGTCCGCTTCGACCGGCGCCATGTCACCAGCCGGGACTGGAGCGGCTACCCGATCCTGCGCTTCCCGGCCGTGCCGGACAGCATCGAGGTCCACATCGCCGACCGGCCAGGCCTGCCCTTCCTGGGGACGGGCGAGGCCGGGCAGGGGCCGACGGCCGCCGCGATCGCCAATGCCTTGTGCGATGCCGCGGGGGTGCGCCTGCGGGACCTGCCGCTCTCGCAGGCCAGGGTCAAGGACGCGATCGGGGTGTAGCCGCCGCTTACGCGGCCTGCGTCATGTAAATGCTCGTGCCATCCGTGTTGAACACGCAGCCGGTGGGCACCACCAGCCCGACGCGCCGATGGGTGCCAGGCGCATCAGCACGTTGACGACCGTGAACACCACGCCAGCCGGCCGGCACAGCAGCGTGGCCCGACGGGCACTCAGGCCTGGCCATCCGGGACCAGGATGACCCGGTCCCGCGTGGAGCCCAGGACGGCCTCGTAGGCAGCGCGCGCATCGGCGAGGCGATAGGACGACGCGGCGGCGATCGGATACGGCCGCAACGACCCGTCGGCGAACCCCGGCGCCAGTTCCCGCAGCATCGCGCCTGACGCGACCGACGACAGCGACAGCGTATCGACGCCGACATAGGTGTGCCGCCCGCGGTAGAACTCGAAGATGTTGAACTCGACGATCCTGTGCACCGCCGCGATGAAGATCTGCCGCCCCTCGATGGCGAGCGACTTGTGCGCGGCCTGGAAATACGGGTCGCCCACCGTGTTGAACACGATGTCCGCCCCGTGGCCGTCCGTGAGGCGGCGGACGGCCGCAGCGATGTCGTCGGCGGACCCCTCCACCACGTCCACAGGCCCGCTCGCGTGGCCGGCGTAGGGTTCCGGCCGGCGCACGGCGCCGATCACGCGCGCACCGGCCCGGGTCGCGATCTGCGCCGCCGCCTGCCCGACCTTGCCGTTCAGCCCCATGACCAGCACCACATCGCCAGGTTTGGGCAGGCCCGCCCGGCGCAGGCCCGTCATGGCGGTCACGAACGGCACGCCCACGCCCGCCGCTTCCCCGAACGTCATCCCGGCCGGCATGGGGGCGCAGGCCGCGTGCTCCACCATCAGGTGGCTCGCATGCGTCCCGTCCCGGCGGATGCCGAGATCGCCTGAGGAACCGAACACGCGCTGGCCGACCGCGTCCGCCGGACCGTCCACCACCACGCCCGCGAAGTCGCGCCCGGGCGTGCGGGGAAACACGGCATACGGCATCAGGCCCAGCGCGGCCTTGACGTCGGACGGGTTCACCCCGGCGGCGCGCACCTCCACGAGCGCCTCGCCCGGCGCCAGTGCTGGCAGCGGCACGTCCGCCACTTCCAGCGGCAGCCCGGCGAGGTCTGCCGCCTTGGCCGCCACCCGTATTGCGCGGGCGTTCATGGCGCGCGTCACAGCGACCGCCCGCCATCCACGATGATCGTCTGGCCGGTCGAGAACGTCAGGTGCATCGCGCAGGCGAGCACCGCCTGCGCCACGTCCTCCGCCGTCGCCACGCGCTTCAAGGGCGTGGTGGACGCGGTCTTCTGGTTGAACTCCTCCCCCCGGCCGGGCACGAAGCCGGTCGAGACCACGCCGGGCGACACGGCCAGCACCCGCACCGCGGGCGCCAATGCCCGGGCAAGCGACTTGGTCATCACGTCGATCCCCGCCTTCGCCGCGCAGTAGGCGATGGACGAGCCTTGGCCGTTCAGCGCCGCGATGGAGGAGATGGACACGATCAGCCCATCGCCGCTCGCCTTGAGCATGGGCGCGAAGGCGCGGACCACGGCGAACTGCCCGCGCCAGTTGACGGCGAACATGCGGTCGATCAGCGCGTCGTCCAGCGCATCAAGGTCCGTATGCGGCACGGGCTTGGTGAACCCGGCGGCGTTGACCAGCACATGGAGCCGGTCGTGCCGGACGGCGACCGCGTCGCGCAGCGCGTCCACGCTGGCGCCGTCGTCGATCTGGAGCGGCAAGGCCAGGTGCCCGGCGCCGGGCAGGCCGTCCAGCACCGCAGCCCCCGCCGCATCCTTGCCCGGCCGGTGGGTGATGATGACCGCAGCACCCGCTTCCGCGAACAAGCGCGTGCTTGCCGCCCCGATCCCGCCGGAGCCGCCTGCGATCAACACCGCCTTGCCCTTCAGCGGCTTCATTTGATCGGCGGCGTCGGCAGCTCGGACACGCCCGGCTCCATGACGAACTCGTAGTCGAACGTGTACCAGGGCGGCGCCACGTCCGGAGCGGGCGGCGTGCCCTCCTCGTGGCGCAGGTAGTCGCCGATCAGCGGCTGCGTGACGCCGAACACGACGTCGCTGTCGATGTTGGGGTCGTCGTCCACGAACACCTGCGTCACGAGCGTCTTGTACCCCGGCGCGTGCGCCAGGACGTGCAGGTGCGCGGGCCGGAACGGATGGCGGTTCTGCGCCCGCAGCAGGTCGCCGACCGGCCCATCTGTCGGCACGGGGTAGCCGGCCGGCTTGGTCGAGCGGAACGAGAACCGGCCGTCCGCGTCCGTATGGAACACGCCGCGCAGGTTCATCGGCGCCTGCTCCGGGTCTTGGTTCTCGTAGAAGCCGCGCGGGGAGGAGTGCCAGATGTGCACCGCAACGCCCGGCAGCGGCTCGCCCCCGGGGTTCACGATCCGGCACTGCGCGAACAGCGCCGGCCCGTCGGTGGGCGAGCGGACGATGGACTGGCCGTTCTCCATCTCCGGCGCTCCCATGCGCCAGAACGGGCCGAGCAGCGCCGACGCGCTTTCGGTCGCCCCGTTGTTGCCGTTGTTGAGCAGGCATACAAGCGTGGACACCCCGACCGCGTCCGAGAACAGGATGCCCTCGTTGTGCAGGTCGTGCGTGGCCTGGCCGATGCGGTTGAGGAAGCCGATGCCGGCGTCCCACTCCTTTTCCGTCAGCCGCACCTCGCGCACAAAGGCGTGCATGTGGCGGACAAACGCGCCCGTGATCTCGCGCAACCGCGGGTCATGGCCCTGCGCCATCGCCTGGAGCACGGCGGCGGTGACCGAGTCCGGGCCGTCGATGATCATCGGCTTGCCTCCCTGGCGTTGCGGCCCAGCTCTTGCGCCCCCAATCCTGGCGCCCCCGATCCCGGCGCCGGTTGCGTGTCCCTATGAATCTGCCAGGCTCCTGGCTTGTCAACGTCCGTCATTGCCCGCCCGCCATGGAGCTGCCCGTGAACGTCACCCGGTTCGCCGCCGCGCCGCCCTACCCGGCGCCTCCCGACCACCACGGCATGACCTGCCTGCGGCTGCAGGGGCACAACGCCGGGCCGTCCCAGGCGCTGTGAATGGGCGTGTCGCAGGTCGAACCCGGCGGGGCCATCGAACGGGGGGCGTCGCCGCTGGAAAAGCACTACCTCGTGCTTTCCGGCGAAGTGACGATCGTGACCGACGACGGGGAAGCCTTGCTGGGCCCCTGGGATTCAGTGCGCCTGGCGCCTGACGAGGCCCGGGCGTTCGAGAACCGCTCCGCCACGCCGGCCGCGGTGCTGCTTGCGATGCCGTTGCCGCCGGCCTGACATCCTGGACGCCGCGCCGCCGATCCGGCAACGTGAGCCAAAATCAGGGAGGATGCGATGCTCATGCGGCAAGCGTGCGGTTGCCTGGGACGTCGCGGCTTCCTTGCCGCCGGCGGGTTAGGCTTGGCGGCCCTCGGCCGCCGCGCCCGCGCCCAGGCCGGGCGGCCGTTCCGGATCGACGTGCACCACCACCTGTACCCGCCGGAGTATCTTGCGGGGCTGGGCCGGCACCTGAAGGTGCCGCCCATCATGAGCACATGGACGCCGGAACGTTCGCTGAACCAGATGGACCGCGCCGCCATCCGGACGGCGATGCTGTCCATCACCGCACCGGGCGTCTGGTTCGGCGACCCAGCGGAGGCCCGGCAGCTCGCCCGCATCAGCAACGAGTACGGCGCCGCCCTGAAACGCGACCATGCCGGGCGGTTCGGCCTGTATGCCGTCTTGCCCACCCCCGACCTGGATGGCAGCCTGGCCGAGATCGCCTATGCCATGGACACGCTGCACGCCGACGGCATCGGCATGTTCACCAGCTACGGCGACAAATGGCTGGGGGACCCGGCTTTCGCGCCGATCTACGAGGAGCTGAACCGCCGCCGCGCGGTGCTGTACACCCATCCGACCGACGCGCCGTGCTGCGTGGGCCTGGTGCCCACCATCACCGACTACGTGGTGGAGTGGGGCACCGACACCACGCGGTCCATCGCGACCATGGTGTTCAACGGTTTCGCCGGGCGCTATCCCGACATCAAGGTGATCTTCAGCCACGCCGGCGGCACCATGCCGTTCCTGATCGAACGGTTCGAGGTGCAGGCGAAGCTCGGCGACTACCCCAAAACGCTTCCGGACGGGCCTCGCCCGGCGCTGCGCCACTTCCACTACGACACCGCGCAGGCGTCCAACCCCGAAGCGCTCGGCACGCTGATGAAACTTGTTCCGCCGTCGCAGGTCGTGTTCGGCACCGACTACCCGTACCGGACCTGCGAGGAGCATGTGCGCAACCTGGCCGCGATGGAGCTTAGGCCCGAGGACCTGGCCGCTATCGAGTCCGGGAACGCGCGCCGCCTGATGCCCGGGCTGGCGTGAGGCGGGGCGCGCTGTGCAGCAGCGACCCCACCGAAAGCTGCTTGGTCAGCAACGGTCGTCATGCCGCGTTCCACCGAGTGCCCCTGCCTTTCGCCAGCTCCAAGGCGTCACAAGGCTCGTGACCTGCATCCGGAGCCGCCGCCCTGGTGCCGCGGAC
>CAXTUO010000118.1:0-8406 GCA_964247175.1 uncultured Acetobacteraceae bacterium
TCGTCCAGCAGCAGCAGCTTCGGCCGGCCGATCAGGGCGCGGGCCAGCTCCACGCGCTTCTGCGTGCCGAACGGCAGGCTGCCGACCGGCGCGTCGGCCACCTCCCGCAAGCGGAGCAGGTCGAGCAGGCGATCCAGCGCCCGCCGCGCCGCCGCCGCTTCCCGCCAGACGGGGGGCAGCAGCAAGGCGTTGGCGATGAAGCCGGTGCGCCCGAGGTGGTGGGCGCCTGCGAGCATGTTCTCCCGCACGCTCATGCTGCGGAACAGCGCGACGTTCTGGAAGGTGCGGCCGATGCCGAGATCGACGATGCGGTGCCGGCTGACGGATTGCAGCGACCGCCCTTCCAGCCGGACCTCGCCCGCGCCGGGCCGGTAGATGCCGCTGATGCAGTTGAACAGCGTGGTCTTGCCCGATCCGTTCGGCCCGATCAGCCCGCAGATCTGCCGAGGCCCGACCTCGAACGACACGCCGCCCAACGCCACGATGCCGCCGAAGCGCACGGCAACGCCCGACACCTGGAGCAAGGGCTTGGCGCCGGACGCCGCGTCGGGATGGGGCGGCTGGCGGCTGCGATCCGTCAGGATGCGCCCGAACGGGTAGGCGGCGGACGCGCCGCTCCGGCGGAATGCTGCACGGTCCACTCCCTTGCTTTTTGCGCGCCGGGCCAAACGCCGCCCGCGCAGGACGCATTGCGGGAATGCTATCGCTGGCGGGCAGACGGTTCAAGCGTCGTTGGTGGCCCGTGCCGGCCCGCTGTCACGCGGACCGCTCCCCCGTCATGCGACCCGCCAGGCGTCGCGCAACGTGTCCGCCGCGTAGCGCAGCACCGGGTCGGCGGCGGCGATCACCCGGCCCATGGTCGCGATGCCGTGGATCTGGTCGGACAGGTGCAGGGCCGCGACGCGCACGCCCTCGGCTTCCAGCCGCCCGGCATAAGCGCGGCCCTCGTCGGCCAGCGGGTCGTGCGCGACCGTGAGCACCAGGGCCGGCGGCGTGCCCGCCAGCCGCTCCGCCCGCAGCGGCGACGCGCGCCAATGCAGCCGCTGTGCCGGATCGGGGGCGTAATGGTCCACGAACCACCGCATCGACGCCGCGGTGAGCGGCACGCCCTCGGTGATCCGGGCATACGAGCCGCTGTCCATGGCGAGGTCCACCGCCGGGTAAAGCAGCACCTGGCACGCGGTCGCGGGCGCCGCGCCGTCCCGCCCCATGAGGGCGAGCACGGCCGCGAGGTTGCCCCCGGCGCTGTCGCCGCCCACGGCGAGGCGGGCGGGGTCGATGCGGAGCGCCGCCGCGTTCGCGGCCACCCAGGCAAGGGCCGCCGTCGCGTCGTCGATGGCGGCGGGGAAGCGGTGCTCGGGCGCCAGCCGGTAATCGACGGCGACCACCCGGCACGCGGCGAGGTTCGCCAGGCGGCGGCACACGCCGTCATGGCTGTCGAGGTCGCCGATCACCCAGCCCCCGCCGTGCAGGTAGAGCAGGGCGGGCAGAACCGCGGCGTCCGGCGTGCCGGCCCCGCGAAACAGCCGCAGCGGCAGCGGGCCGCCCGGGCCGGGAATGGACAGGTTCCGCACGTCCGCTACGTCCTCCGGCGGCGGCTGCAGGGCGGCGCGGCTGGCCGCATAGGCTTCGCGCGCCTCGGCCACCGACAGTTTTTCAAATGGCGGACGCCCGGTGGCCCGGATCAGGTCCAGCAGCTTCTCAGCATCCGGGTGCAATGCAGGCGTGCCCATGCGATCTTTCTCCGTTTCGGCCGGCTGCAAGGCTAAGCGGCTTGCGCCATCGTGTTCAACGCTCCCGCCGCGGTCTCGCTGCAGGCCGAGGCGACGCGCACCCGTGGTGCTGCGACACGATCAAGGGCGCGAAAATCCCACACGCCTTTGCGAAAAAACTTCGGCATGCACCCAAGCCAGCCGGTTTTCGGCTTTCCTGTTTGCGTTCTGCGTGTAAGCTGAGCCGAGGCAGCTACCGGTAGAGTGGCTTCAAAGGGAGAACAGGTGGATGACGTGTGCCGTCATACAACCTCCAGACGTCCGCACGCGGCGGGAAGCGCTCGCGTTTGGCTTGGCGCTGGCCGGCTGCTGCGGCGCGGCGCAGGCGCAGACCCAAACCCCGGCGGCGCCCCGCAACCTCCGCCCGCTCGCGGGCGACCTGCTGGTGAGCGTCAAGGCATTGGATGCGGGGCCGCTCCGCCCCGGCGACATCGCCCCGTCCGCGCCGCAGCTGATGGCCTGGGCCAAGGACCCCGCGAGCGGCACCGTGCGCGACGGCTCCCGGTTGAACCAGGTCCTGCTGCTGCGCCTCGATCCCGAAACCTTGGACGCCGAAACGCTTGCCCACGCGGCGGACGGCGTCCTCGCCTATTCCGCCACCTGCACCCACGCGCAATGCCCGGTCAGCGAATGGCGCCAGGAGGCGGGAATCCTGCATTGCCCCTGCCACGGCTCGGAGTTCGATCCGCGCGCCGCCGGGCGGGTGGTGAATGGCCCGGCGCAGCGCCGCTTGCCGCCGCTGCCGCTGCGGCTTTCGGCCGAGGGCGGGCTGGAGGTCGCCCAGCCTTTCGTGGGCAAGATCGGAGCGCAGACGGCTTAAGCAACGGCGCGAACAGTTCCAAGGAGGAAGCAATGAAGCATTTCAAAAGGCTGCTGCTGGCCGGCGCGGCGTTTGCCGGCCTGGCCGGCATGTCGGGCGCCGTGCAGGCGGAGGTGAAGACCTACAGCGACGTGACCGAGCAGCGGCTGCAGAACCCGGAGCCGCGCAACTGGCTGATGTATCGCGGCACCTATGACGGCCAGGGCTACAGCCCGCTCGACAAGATCAACACATCCAACGTGGCCGACCTGGTGCCGGTGTGGACGCTCTCGACCGGGGTGCTGGAAGGGCACCAGTCGCCGCCCATTGTCAACGACGGCGTGATGTTCGTGACCACGCCGCAGGCCCAGGTGATCGCGCTCGACGCCAAAACCGGCGAGCAGCTTTGGCGCTACAAGCGCGAGCTGCCGGACGACTTGACGCAGCTGCATCCCACCAACCGCGGCGTGGCCCTCCTGGGCGACCGGGTGTACGTGGCGACGGTGGACGACTTCCTGGTGGCGCTCGACGCCAAGACCGGCAAGGAGATCTGGGCCAAGGAGGTCGAGGACTACCGCAAGGGGCACTACATGACGCTGGCGCCGCTGATCGCGCACGGCAAGGTCATGGTCGGCGGCTCCGGCGGGGAGTTCGGCGTGCGCGGCATGGTCGCGGCCTACGACGCGAAGACCGGCGATCAGGTTTGGCGGACCTACACCGTCCCGCAGCCCGGCGAAGCCGGCAGCGACACCTGGACCGGCGACACCTGGAAAACCGGCGGCGGCTCCATCTGGATCACCGGCACCTACGACCCGAAGGAAGGCACGGCCTATTGGGGCACCGGCAATGCCGCGCCGTGGATGGGCAACGCGCGGCCCGGCGACAACCTCCACACCTCCTCCGTGCTGGCGCTCGACGTCGATACCGGGGCGATCAAGTCGGCGCACCAGTACCATTGGAACGACAGCTGGGACTGGGACGAGGTGGACCCGCCGATGCTGATCGACATCCAGCGGGACGGGCGGACCATGAAGGGCATGGTGCATCCGGGGCGCAACGGCTACCTGTGGACGCTGGAGCGCGGCGACGAGGGGATCAGCTTCGTGTCCGGCGTGCCGTTCGTGCGGCAGAACGTGTTCACCGCGCTCGACAAGAAGACCGGGCGGCCGAGCTATGACGAGGCGCGCAAGCCCTGGCTGAACAAGCTGGTGGACTTCTGCCCGTCGCTGTGGGGCGGCAAGGACTGGCCGCCGGCCGCCTACTCGCCGCGCACCAAGATGGTGTACATCCCGGCGAACGAGAACCTGTGCGGCACGCTGACGGGCAAGCCGATGGACTACGTGCCGGGCCAGCTCTACATGGGGGCCGGGCTTGAGGATATCGGCTTGACGCTGTATCCCAAGGCGGACCACGTGGGCGAGCTGCAGGCGTGGGACATGTCCACGGGCAAGCGCGCTTGGACGCATCCGTTCGAGAAGAGCCAGCTTTGGGGCCCCGTGCTCGCCACCGGCGGCGACGTGGTGTTCATGGGCGGCACCAACGACCGCAACTTCCGCGCCTTTGACGCCAAGACGGGCAACGTGCTGTGGGAGCAGAAGACCAACAGCGGCGTGACCGGCGTGCCGGTGGCCTACGAGGTGGATGGGGTCCAGTACATCGCGGTGCAGAGCGGCTGGGGCGTCGATGCCCAGCGCATGCAGGACAGCCTGGCGAAGGTGAGCGCGGATTACCGCGGCGACGCGGTGCCGCAGGGCGGCGTCGTTTGGGTGTTTGCCGTGCGCAAGCACTGACCGAGTTCCCGCCCGCTGCGGCCGCAGCGGGCGGGACTGGCGCCCGGCGCCTAGGCACAGGAGAAAACCGATGAACCGTCCAATCCGCTATCTAGCCGCCTGCGGCCTGTTGGCAGCGGCGGCCTTGCCTTTCCCCCTCATGGCGCAGAGCGCCGCGCCCACAGACCCGACCGGCCGGACCGCCCCGCCCGGCACCGCTGTGGCCCCCTCGCGGACAACCGCGAACGACGGCGGCCGGCGTCCGCCGACGGACCCCACGGGACGGACCGCGCCTGCGGGCACGCCGCTGGCCCCGTCGCGGCTTTCCGCCCCCGATGCGCCGGCCAGCCCCCCTTCGACGAACCGTCCGTGAAGCGGGGTGCCGGGAAGCGCGGTCTTCTGGCCGCCGCGGCGGCGCTGCTGGGCGTCGCCGCTGGGCCGGCCCGGGCGGAGGATGACGCCTGCGCCGCGGTGATGGCCGCGGCCCGGGCGATCGGGACGGCGCCGCAGTACCGCTCCGTCCTGGTCGCGACCACGCCGACGCGGCGGCGCCCGTATGAAACCGAGCAGATCGTCGTCGGCGACCTGATCTATGCGACATCTCCCGGCGCCGGGCGCTGGATGAAGCTGCCGATGACCGCGTCCGATCGGGAAGCGCTGGCGGCCGGCCTGGTCCGCTACCCGCCTCACGGTTGCGAGGCGGCGGATCTTGCCGGCGCAGACCCATCCAAGGCGGATGCGTCCCTGCGCGTGTTCAGCTACAAGCAGGACGTGTCGGGGCCGGGCAGCGCCAGCAGCCGGCTTTGGGTCGGGCGGCAGGACGGGCGGCCCCGCCGCCTGGAAAGCGAGGAGGGCACGACACGGGTGGTGGTCACGCTGGAATACGAGGGGGTGACGCCGCCCGACCTGCACGAGCCGGCTCCGCCCGCATCGCGCCCATGACGAGAATACGGATGGCGTTCGTGCGAAGCTGGAACTACGCTGACACGCCAACCGAAGTTGATTGCAAAACCTGCCGTCACAACCGGGATGCCAACCTGTTGACGGCAAGCCTTCCGGCCCCCGCGGCCCCGCTGCCTCGGGCGGCTACGCTGCCCCGGGCGGCCACGCTGCCCGCAGCCGGTTCATTTGGAGGACACCCGACATGATCAAGGTCAAGGTTAACGGCGAGGAGCGGAGCTGGGACGGCGATCCGTCCTTGCCGCTGCTGTGGTATCTGCGCGACGAACTGGGCCTGGTCGGCACCAAGTTCGGTTGCGGCCAGGCGCTGTGCGGCGCGTGCACGGTGCATGTGGAAGGAAGCGCGGCGCGGTCCTGCATCACCGCGGTGTCCGACGTGGACGGGCAGAATGTCGTGACCATCGAGGGCCTGCACCCCCAGGGCGACCATCCGGTCCAGAAGGCTTGGCGCGAGCTGAACGTGCCGCAATGCGGCTTCTGCCAGGCCGGGCAGATCATGCAGGCGGCGGCGCTGCTGACGGAAAACAAGAACCCGTCCGACGACGAGATCCGCACCGGCATGTCCGGCAACATCTGCCGCTGCGGCTGCTACCAGCGCATCGAGGCGGCCGTCCGCGTCGCCGCAACGGGGACCTGAGCCATGACCTACTTCCAGGACTTGAGCAAGCAGGCGCCTCGCACGGCGTCCGGCCCGGTAGAGAACGTGAGCCGCCGCGGGCTGTTGAAGGGCGTCACGGCGGCGGGCGGCCTCGTGCTCGCGGCGTCGGTGCTGCCGCGCCGGGCGATGGCGGCGTACTCGACGGGCGCCGGGGCCATGCCGCACGGGGTCGTCACCGACCCGCGCGTCTTCGTCTCGGTCGCGCCGGACGGCATCGTGACCATCGTCGCGCACCGCTCCGAGATGGGCACGGGCGTCCGCACCGGCCTGCCGATGATCGTGGCGGACGAGATGGGCGCCGACTGGTCGAAGGTGCGGATCGTGCAGGCGCCGGGCGACGAGGCCAAGTACGGCAACCAGGACACCGACGGTTCCCGCAGCACCCGGCACTACCTGATCCCGATGCGCGAAGTGGGCGCGTCCGCGCGCACCATGCTGGAAACCGCGGCGGCGCAGCGTTGGAAGGTGCCGGTGTCCGAGGTCAAGACGGGCGTGCACGAGGTCGTGCATGACGGCTCCGGCCGCCGCCTGGGCTTCGGCGAGCTGGCGGGCGACGCGGCGGCGCTGCCGGTGCCGGCGGCGGACAGCCTGCGGCTCAAGGACCCCAAGGACTTCCGCTACATCGGCAAGGGCACGGTCAGCATCACCGACCTGCACGACATCACCACGGGCAGCGCCACCTACGGCGCCGACGTGCGGCTGCCGGGCATGAAGTACGTGGCCATCGCCCGCCCCCCGGTGGTCGGCGGCAAGATGGTGTCGTTCGACCCGGCGGACGCGATGCAGGTGCCGGGCGTCGAGAAGGTCATGGCGGTGCGGGGCTGGCCCTGGCCGTCCAAGTTCCAGCCGCTGGGCGGCGTTGCCGTCGTCGCGCGCAACACGGGTGCTGCCATCAAGGGCCGCAACGCGCTGAAGATCACCTGGGACGACGGCGCCAACGCCAAGTACGACAGCGTCGCCTACCGCAAGGAGCTTGAGGCGGCGGTGCGCGCCCCGGGCCTCGTGGTGCGCAACGACGGCGACGCGGAAGCGGCGCTGAAGGGCGCGGACAAGGTGGTGGTGGGCGAGTACTACCTGCCCCACATCGCGCACGCGAGCATGGAGCCGCCGGTGGCGACGGCGCACTGGACGGACGGCAAGATCGTGGCCTGGGCGCCGGTGCAAAGCCCGGGCGGCACGCGCGAGGACCTGGCCAAGACGCTGGACATCTCCGCCGACAACGTAACGGTGCACCCGACGCTGCTCGGCGGCGGCTTCGGCCGGAAATCCAAGTGCGACTACGTGCTGGAAGCGGCCCTGCTGTCGCGGGAGCTGAACGCGCCGGTGCGGGTGCAGTGGACGCGGGAAGACGACCTGCACCACGACTTCCTCCACACCGTCTCGGCCGAGCGGATCGAGGCGGGGCTGGACAAGTCCGGCAAGGTGGTGGCCTGGCGCCACCGCAGCGCCGCGCCGAGCATCGGCTCCACCTTCGCGCCCGACACCAAGCACCAGATCCCGGTGGAGCTGGGCATGGGGTTGATCGACCTGCCGTTCGACATCAAGAACGTGCGCTGCGAGAACCCGGAAGCGGCGGCGCACACCCGCATCGGCTGGTTCCGCTCGGTGTCCAACATCCCGCACGGCTTTGCCGTGCAGTCCATGGTGGCGGAGATCGCGCAGGCCACCGGGCGCGACCCCAAGGACGTGCTGCTGGAGCTGATCGGCCCGGCGCGCATCGTGCCGTTCAGCGCCTCGGTCGAGAAGCCCTGGAACTACGGGGAGCCGGTGGACAGCTACCCCATCGACGCCGGGCGGCTGCGCCGGGTCGTGGAGCTGGTGGCGGAAAAGGCCGGTTGGGGGCGCAAGCTGCCGGAAGGGCATGGCCTGGGCATCGCGGCGCACCGCAGCTTCGTCAGCTACATCGCCACCGTGGTCGAGGTGGCGGTCGACAAGAAGGGCGTGCTCACCGTGCCGCGGGTCGATACCGCCATCGACTGCGGCACCCACGTGAACCCGGAGCGCATCGCCTCGCAGATCGAGGGGGCCGCGGTCATGGGGCTGAGCCTCGCCAAGCTGGGCGAGGTCAGCTTCAAGGACGGCCGGGTGCAGCAAAGCAACTACGACGACTACCCCGTGGTGCGGATCGACGAGGCGCCGCGCGTCACCAACACCTACATCGTGCCGGCAGCCCTCGGCACGCCGCCGAGCGGGGTGGGGGAGCCGGGCGTGCCGCCCTTCGCGCCCGCGCTGTGCAACGCGATCTTCGCCGCAACCGGCAAGCGCATCCGCAGCCTGCCGATCCGCGACCAGCTCGCGGTTTAATGGAGGCGGGGGCCGCCCAGCGCGGTCCCCGTCCGCATCCGGAGTTCCCCCATCATGAAACTCATGCTTGCCGCCATTGCTTTGCTCGCCGCGGCGTCGCTTCCGGCGGCGGCGCAAACCAGCACGCCCACCGGCCCTGGCGCC
>CAXTUO010000119.1:0-8402 GCA_964247175.1 uncultured Acetobacteraceae bacterium
CCGAAAGCGCCATGACCTACTACCGCAAGGACCTGTTCGAGAAGGCGGGCATCACGATGCCGGAGGCGCCGACCTACGACCAGATCCGGCAGTTCGCGGACAAGATCACCGACAAGGCGAACCAGGTGTACGGCATCTGCCTGCGCGGCAAGCCGGGCTGGGGCGAGAACATGGCCTTCGTCACTGCGCTTGTGAATGCCGAGGGCGGCCAATGGTTCAACGCGCAGTGGAAGCCGACGATCGACACGCCCGAATGGCGCAAGGCGATCACCTACTACGACGACGCCCTCAAGGCGGACGGGCCGCCGGGCGCCACCTCCAACGGCTTCAACGAGAACCTGGCGCTGTTCGCCAGCGGCCATTGCGGCATGTGGATCGACGCGACGGTGGCAGGCGGGCTGCTGTTCGACAAGAAGCAGTCCCAGGTTGCCGACAAGGTGGGTTTCGCGCAGATGCCGACCGGCGACTTCAAGGGTGCGCCCACCTGGCTGTGGAGCTGGAACCTGAGCATCCCCACCTCCTCCAAGCAGAAGGAGGCGGCGCGCACCTTCGTGACCTGGGCGACGTCCAAGGAGTATATCCAGCTTGCCGCCAAGGAGAATGGCTGGGTTTCGGCGCCGCCGGGCACGCGGCAATCCACCTATGACAATGCCGACTACAAGCAGGCGGCGCCGTTTGCGGACTTCGTGGTCAAGGCGATCAACCTGGCCAACCCGAACGGCCAAACCATGGCGCCCCGGCCCTACGAGGGCGCGCAGTTCGTCGCGATCCCCGAGTTCCAGGGTATTGGCACCCAGGTCGGCCAGACCATCGCGGGCACGCTGAGCGGGCAAAGCACCATCGAGCAGGGGCTGAAGACCGCCCAGGCCGCGACGGAGCGTACCATCCGCCAAGCGGGCTACCCAAAGAAGTAGGAGCACAGCATGTCGGCAACGGTCATTGGGGGAAAAGCGGCGGCGACGCCGGTCGATGTCCCGCGCCGGACTGGCTCCGCGCTGGTGGTGCCATCCGTGGTGGTACTGCTGCTCTGGATGATCGTGCCGCTGGTGATGACGTTGTGGTTCTCCTTCCAGTATTATAACCTGGTGAACCCGGACGTGAGCGGGTTCGCCGGGCGGGACAACTACGAATTCCTCGTCACTGACCCGGACTTCTGGGTTTCGCTCCGCAACACGATGACGCTGCTGGTATCGGTCCTGGTCATCACCGTGGGCTTCGGCACCCTGCTGGCCGTGCTGTTCGACCAGCCGTTCCCTGGGCAGAAGATCGCACGGGTGCTGGCGATCTCGCCGTTCTTCGTCATGCCGACCGTGAGCGCGCTGATCTGGAAGAACCTGTTGATGCACCCGATCTACGGGGTGCTCGGCGCCGTGGCATCAACGTTCGGGTTGCAGCCGGTGGATTGGTTCGCCAACTACCCGCTCGCCTCCGTTATTGCCATCGTGTCTTGGGAGTGGCTGCCCTTCGCGCTGCTGATCTTGCTGACCGCCGTGCAGTCGCTCGACCATGAGCAGCGGGAAGCCGCGCGCATGGACGGCGCCGGGGTCATCGCGCAGTTCTTCTTCATCACCCTGCCGCATCTGTCCCGGGCGATCAGCGTCGTCATCATGATTGAGACGATCTTCCTGCTGACCGTGTTCGCCGAGATCTTCGTCACCACCTCCGGTGGACCCGGCAACGCCACGACCAACCTCGCCTTCCTGATCTACGCCCGCGCCCTGCTGCAATACGACGTGGGCGGCGCCTCCGCCGGTGGCGTGGTGGCGATCATCCTGGCCAACATCGTCGCTTTCTTCCTGGTGCGCAGCATCGCCCGGCGGCTGGAGGTCTGACCGGTGCGCGAAACCTTGACCCAGCGCGTGCTCGCCACCGTCGTCGGGTGGGGCGTGGCGCTGCTGCTGTTCTTCCCGATCGCCTGGATGGTGCTGACCAGCTTCAAGTCGGAGGGCGACGCGATCACCCCGCGCCTCGCGTTCTCCCCGACGCTCGCCTCGTACCAGGAGGTGCTGGCGCGGGCGGACTACCTCAGCTTCGCGTGGAACAGCATCGCGGTTTCCGTCGGCGGCACGGTGCTGGCGCTGCTGTTCGCGATTCCCGCCGCCTACGCGATGGCGTTCCACCCGACGCAGCGCACCCGCGGCACGCTGCTTTGGATGCTCTCGACCAAGATGCTGCCGCCGGTGGGCGTGCTGGTGCCGATCTACCTGCTGGCCCGCAGCACGGGGCTGCTCGACACTCGCACGGCGCTGGTCATCATCTACGCGCTGGCCAACCTGCCCATCGTGGTCTGGATGCTGTTCACCTTCTACAAGGAGGTGCCGAACGACATCCTGGAGGCCGGGCGCATGGACGGCGCGCGCACGGGAAGCGAGGTCTGGTACTTGCTGATGCCGCTGACGCTGCCGGGCATCGCGTCCACCGGGCTGCTGTCGCTGATCCTGTGCTGGAACGAGGCGTTCTGGAGCCTGAACCTGACTGCCTCGGCAGCAGCGCCGCTGACCGCCTTCATCGCCTCCTTCTCCAGCCCCGAGGGGCTTTTCTTCGCCAAGTTGTCCGCGGCCTCGACCATGGCGGTGGCGCCGATCCTGGTATTCGGCTGGTTCAGCCAGCGTCAGCTCGTGCGCGGCCTCACCTTTGGCGCCGTGAAGTAGGAGTTCTCCCCCATGGCAACCCTGACCCTGCGCGACCTTCGCAAAAGCTACGGCCCGGCCGACGTGATCAAGGGCATCAACCTGGATGTTCTGGACCGCGAGTTCGTGGTGTTCGTCGGCCCTTCCGGCTGCGGCAAATCGACCCTGCTGCGCATGATCGCGGGGTTGGAGGACATCACTTCCGGCGAGCTGCAGATCGACGGCAAGCGGGTGAACGACGTGGGGCCGGCTGACCGCGGACTGGCGATGGTGTTCCAGTCCTACGCGCTGTATCCGCACATGACGGTGCGGCAGAACATGGGGTTCGCCCTGCGCTTGGCGCGCGTGCCGAAGGCCGAGCGTGATCGCAAGGTGGATGAGGCCGCGCGCATCCTGCAGCTCGGTCCCTATTTGGACCGGCGGCCCAAGGACCTGTCCGGCGGGCAGCGGCAGCGCGTCGCCATCGGCCGCTCCATCGTGCGCGACCCCAAGGTGTTCCTGTTCGACGAACCCCTGTCCAACCTTGACGCCGCGTTGCGCGGGCAGATGCGCATGGAGCTGCTGCGCCTGCACGAGGACCTGAACGCCACGATGATCTACGTCACGCACGACCAGGTCGAGGCGATGACGATGGCTGACAAGATCGTGGTGCTGCAAGCCGGGCTGGTTGAGCAGGTCGGCTCGCCGCTGGAGCTGTATCATCATCCCAACAACCTGTTCGTTGCCGGGTTCATCGGCTCGCCACGGATGAACCTGATGCCGGCGCAGGTGGTTGAGGCGAGCGGGTCCGCCGTGACCGTCGCCCTGCCATCGGGTAGTCAGGTGACAGTGCCGGCTTCGGGCGGTGCCGTGCGGACCGGCGACACGGTCACGCTGGGCATACGGCCCGAGGGCCTGCACGTCGATCCGGCCGGCCCGGTCGCGGGTGAAGTGACGCTGGTCGAGCGGCTCGGCGGCCTGACACTGCTGCATATCGCCGCAGCCGGAGGCCAGGCGATGACGGTGCAGATCGAGGGCAGCGACTCCACCCGGGCTCGTGAAACCGTGCGCCTGTCGATTGACACCGCAGCCTGCCACTTGTTCGACAAAGGTGGTCAGGCGCTGTCGCGGTTGGTGCGGCATCCATTGGCGGCTTGATCGCGTCTGCCGGCGTCCCGGCTGCAGCCGGGATCGACTTATCGCCGTAACTGATCGGGCAAAGCGCCCTATGAAACGGGGCGCACGACGCGGAATGCGGTCCCGGTGTTGGCGGCTACCCCGCTCGGGTTGCTCCAGGGGATGGTCCTGACCGCGGCGGCGCTCCCAGCCCACTGGTCCATGACCTGGATGCCGCGCTCGTTCTGTCCCAGGTAGATCGCCGCATGGCTGCTGCCGTCCGTCGCGTTCGCATAACGGTCGGCGGCGTTGAACGTCGCGATCGCAGTGCCGGGCCGCAGGTCCGTGTTGCCCCGCACGGGCGGGCCGCATTTCCAATTGCGGGTCGGGCCGATGCCCGGGTTTGCCGCCTGGACCAGGGCAACGCATTGGCCGGAGCCGGTGGACCGCCCGAGATATTGGGCGAACTCCATCGCCATGAACCCACCGGGAACGCCCAGCTTCGTGGCTGCCCCGCCATGCCCCGCAGGCGCCTGCGGCCCAGTTGCCCCACCGCTTTGCATCGCCTGCTGGCCGTATTGTCTTGGCATCGTGGCCAAAGACGCGGCAGCGAGGGCGGCAAACGTCCCCGCGGCGGCGTCGAGCGGCTTGGGGCCGGAGGGCAGCAGCCGTACCTGGGCCTGCGGATTGCGTAGTATAAGACCGAGCTGGATCAAGCCCACCCCCAAAGCTGCGTCCAAGCCGGAGCGTAGCACGCAGGGGTTGCGGAACCGTTAACCAGATCGGTTGATCGACATCAGCCCGGCGGGAGGACCTGGAATTGGTTCCATTCGCTTGCGGCATAGTGCCCGAGGTTGCGGCCGACGGCGTAAACGCGCCAGGCATAACGGCCGGGAACCCGATCCAGCGTCGCAAGTGTTGCGGTTTCGTCCAGGGTGGTCGCGAACACTTCCCGCGGCTCGATGGGATCGAGCGCAAGGAGCTGCACGAAGAATCGCACCGGAACCGGCTGCGCCGGGCTGACCCAGACCAGCTCCACCATGCCCGCGGAGCCGGAGGCGCTGGCCACGACGGGGATCACATCGCCATCCGCCGGCGCGACCAATTTGGCCGCCTCGACCACTTGGGCCGCGTCCGCCGCCGCCGGAGGACGCGGCCGGGCTTCTCCCCGGGCACGGCGCAGCGCGGCCAACCGTTCTGCTGCTGCCGGCAGGTCGGTGGCGGCGGCGCGGAACCATGCCTCCGCTTGGTCGGGGTTGCGCGGCACGCCATCACCCGCCGCATAGAGCTGGCCCAGGTTGTACTGGGCACGGCGGTTGCCATGGGCGGCCGCACGGCCATACCAAAGCGCCGCCTCTGCCACATTGCGCTGCACGCCGTCGCCGGTGTCGCACATCGCGGCCACGTTGAACTCTGCCGCTGGAGAGCCAGAAGCCGCTGCTCGCCGATACCAGGCATAGGCCGTCGCCGGATCGCGCGTGACCCCTTGACCGAGATCGTAAAGGTTGGCCAGGCCAAGCTGCGCCGCCGTATCGCCGGCTTCAGCCTGTGCCGTCCAGATCTGCCGGGCCACTTCGTAGTGGCCAGCCGCGTATGCCCGCTGCGCCTCGTCGGGATCGGCCGGCGTGGGCGCAGCTTGTGCTGTGAGAAGCAACAACAGCGGCAAAATCCGGCTGAGCGGTATCCTTCCGGCCAATCCCTTGCGTCCTGACGCCCGGTTCAGCGCCAGGTAATCTCGACCCGCCGGTTCTGCGGTTCGGGCACGCCGCGCTGCGTTGGGACTGCCGGGTTCGTCTCGCCCTTGGCCAGGATCTCCGTCCGTTCGGCGGGGATGCCGCGCGCGATCATGCCACGCACGACGGCCGTCGCGCGGCGCTGCGAGAGCAACAGGTTCTGGGCGGGCTGGCCCACCGCGTCGCTGCCTCCGCTTACAGTCATGATGATGGGCCGTCCTTCCCGGTATAGCCGCGAGGCCTGGTCCAGGATCGCCTGGTTGCGGGCGTCAAGCGTCGAAGCCCCTTCACCAAACAGGAGGACGAGCTTGCCGGCCGCTTCTGCACCTTGGGAGGGTCCGCTGGGCGCCGGTGCGGTCACAGGGCCTGGCGCCAAGGAGGGTTGCGGGGCCGCCTGCTGGGCCATCGCCGTGGCGGAACTCGTCAAGATAAGGATGCCGAGAAGGCAGGCTTTCGTTGACACGCACTTCATGGATTTTCCCTCGAACGCAACAATCACGTCGTGCAAGCGACGAACGTTCCAGAATTGTGAACGCACGCGCGATTTAAAAAGAGACAAAACGCCTGTATGGATAGTTTTTAACCCATCCCACTCTTTCAGCGAGTCGGACTGGCCGTATGGGTTGCCAGCACCGCATCACTTGCGGCATCCACCTCCTGCAAGCGGACCTCGTACCCCCAAAGCGATGCGAGCTGACGCAGCGTGGCTTCAGCATCCTTCTTCGCCAAAAGCTGGCCCGGCACGGTGCGGTGTTCAAGCAACAGCCGCCGGTCGCCGAACAGGTCCACATCGACCACCTGGATGTCCGCGTCGCCCAGCCCGGGATCATAGGATCGCGCCAAGCTGCGGCGGATCGAGCGGTAGCCCTCATCGTCATGGATGGCATCGACCAGCAGCGTCGGCTCGGTCGTGTCGTCCATCAGCCGGAACATGCGGAAATCGCGCATGACCTTGGGGGACAGGAACTGCAGGACGAAGCTCTCGTCACGGTAATTGGCCCAGGCGTGGCGAAGCGTGCCCAGCGCGTCGCCGTTGCCGGCCCAGTCCGGGAACCAGTCGCGGTCCTCCGCCGTGGGCTCGTCGCAGATGCGGGCGATGTCGGTCATCATGGCGTAGCCCAGCGCATACGGATTGAACCCCGGGCCGCCTGCCGGGTGGTCGAAGCCCGGCTGCATGATGACGTTGCTGGTGGAGTGCAGCACTTCCAGAAAGGCGGCATCGTCGATCTGCCCGGTCTCGTGCAGCCGGGTCATGATGCGCTGGTGCACCCAGGTGGCGCAGCCCTCGTTCATCAGCTTCACCTGCGGCTGCGGGTAGAAGTACTGCGCGATCAGCCGCACGATGCGGATGATCTCCCGCTCCCAGGGTTGCAGGCGCGGCGAGGACTTTTCCAGGAAGTAGAGCAGGTTCTCCTCAGGCAGGCCGAGCCGCCGCCGCCGTTCCGCCAGCTTGTCCACCCCGGGCGGCGGCTTCGTGCCGGGCACGGTGCGCCACAGGTCGTCGAACATGCGCTCGTCGTATTCCTGGCGCTCGCGCTCGCGCTTCTGCTCGGTCTTCAGGTTCATCGGACGGCTGCCGCCATGGCGGTGCACGCCGTGGCGCGACAGGCTGTGCGCCGCGTCCAGCACGCGCTCCACCGCGACCGTGCCGTAGCGGTCCTCGCACCCGGCAACGTAGCTGCGGGCGAAGCCGAGGTAGTCGAGGATCGCCGACGCTTCCGTCCACTGCCGGAACAGGTGGTTGTTGCGAAAGAAGTGGTTGTGGCCGAACGCCGCATGCGCGATCACCAGCGCCTGCATCGTCGCGCTGTTCTCCTCCATAAGATAAGAGATGCAGGGGTTGGAGTTGATCACCACCTCGTAAGCGAGGCTGGTGTAGCCGCGCCGGTAGCTGCTCTCGTGCTGCAGGAATCGTTTGCCGTAGGACCAATGCCGGTACGTCAGCGGCATGCCATGCGCCGTGTATACGTCCAGCATCTGCTCCGACGTGATGACCTCGATCCGGTTGGGGTAGAGCTCAAGGCCAAGCTCATCGAGGGCGATGCGCTCAATGGCGTCGTAGGACCGGCGCAGCGTCTCGAAGTTCCAGTCCGTGCCGGTGTAAAGCAAGGGCGAGTCCATCAGGCCGGCACCTTTCGCCCGAACAGTTCGCGGAACACCGGGAAGATGTCCCGCCGCTCCGCCACCCGGCGCATCGCGAACTTCGGCGCCCGCTGGGCCAAGGGTGCATAGCCGCGCCAAAGGTCGGTCTCGCCGCGGATGATCGCCGCCGACATCGACACCTCGATGTAGGCGAAGTGCTGTACCACCGGCAGGATGTCGGCTTCCAGCATCGACACCGCACGCTGCGTGTCGCTGCCGGAGTTGTCGCCGTCCGACGCCTGCGCCGCGTAGATGTTCCAGGACCCGGACGGATAACGCTCCCGCTGGATGCGGGTGAGTTCGGCAAGTGCTGTGGACACCACGGTGCCGCCGGTGCGCGGATCGGTGAAGAAGACATCCTCCGTCACCTCCTCCGCGACCTCGGTATGACGGATGAACACCAGGTCCACGCGCTTGTAGCGGCGCTCCAGGAAGACGTGCAGCAACAGGAAAAACCGCTTCGCAAGGTCCTTCATGCTTTCCGACATGGAGCCGGACACGTCCATCAGGCAGAACATCACCGCCCGGGTTGAGGGCTTGGGCACCTGGGTATAGCGGCGGTAGCGCATGTCGATGGGATCGACCCACGGCACGCGCGCCAGGCGGCGCAACGCGACCTCCAGTTCGCCGCGCAGGGTCCGCAGCCGCTCGGCATCCTCCCCGCTCGCTTCCAAGCGCACGATCTCCGCCTCAAGCTCGCGCACCTCGGGCGGCTTCGGCCGGCGCAGGCCGATGCGCCGGGCCAGCGATTGCCGCATGGAGCGCGACATATCGACCTGCGACGGCGTGCCATCGACGCTGA
>CAXTUO010000120.1:0-8378 GCA_964247175.1 uncultured Acetobacteraceae bacterium
ATTGTCACCGACGACAACCCGCGCAGCGAGGACCCGGCTGCGATCCGCCGCGCCATCCTGGCCGCCCTGCCCGGCGCGGTCGAGATCGGCGACCGTCGTGCCGCCATCGCCGCCGCCATGGCGGACCTCGCCCCCGGCGACGTGCTGGCCGTCGCAGGCAAAGGACATGAGCAGGGCCAGACGGTGGGCGGCACCGTGCTGCCGTTCGATGACGCGGCCACCGTGCGCGGCCTGCTATGACGGCGCTGTGGACCGCCGACGCGCTGCGGGCCGGGACGGGCGGCGTGTTCCGCCGGGGGTTCGACGCTTCGGGCGTGTCCATCGACACACGCACCCTGCGCCCCGGCGACCTGTTCGTGGCGCTGCAGGGCGAGACGGACGGCCATGCCTTCGTCGCGGACGCGCTGGCCCGGGGCGCTGCCGGCGCGATGGTGCACCGCGCGGACGGCTTGCCGGACGACGCGCCGCTGCTCGTTGTGGGCGACACCCTGGACGGGCTGCACGCCCTGGGCCGGGCAGGCCGGGCGCGCTTCAAGGGGAAAATGGTCGCCGTTACCGGCAGCGTCGGCAAGACAACGACCAAGGAGATGCTGCGGACCGCCCTGTCCGCCTTCGGCCCCACCCACGCGGCGGAGGCGTCCTACAACAACCATTGGGGGGTGCCGCTGACCCTCGCGCGCCTGCCGCCCGGCGCCGCGTTCTGCGTGGCGGAAATCGGCATGAACCACGCGGGCGAGATCGCGCCGCTGGCCCGGCTCGCCGCCCCGCACGTCGCGGTGGTGACCGCGGTAGCCAGCGCGCATATCGGCCACCTCGGCAGCCTGGAAGCCATCGCGGACGAGAAGGCGTCGGTGTTGGAGGGCCTGGTCCCCGACGGCCTCGCCATCCTGCCCGGCGACAGCCCGTTCCTGTCGCGCATGGCGGAGGCCGCGCCCGGCCGGGTGATCACCTTCGGCCACGCGGAGGGCGCCGACGCGCGCCTGCTGCAAACGGGTCCGGTGCAGGCCAGGATTTCTGGCGAGACCGTCGAGTTCCCGCTGCGGGCGCCAGGGGCGCACATGGCGCTGAACGCGGTTGCCGCCCTTGCGGCCTGCGCGGCGCTGGGCCTGGACGTTTCCGTGGCAGCCGCGGCGCTTTCGTCGTTCGTGCCGGGGGCGGGCCGCGGGTTGCAGCGCCCGATCCGCGGCGGCAACGTCCTGCTGCTGGACGAGAGCTACAACGCCTCCTCCGCCTCGGTCCGGGCGGCATTGGGTGTCTTGGCGGCCTTGCCAGGCCGGCGGGTCGCGGTCCTGGGCGACATGCTGGAACTCGGCGCGTTCGGCCCGGCGGAGCACGCGGGTCTGGCCGAGGACGTCGCGTCCAGCGCCGACCTGCTGTACGCCTGCGGCCCGCTGATGCGACATCTGTATGACGGCGTGCCGGACCGGCGCCGCGGCGCCCATGCGCCGGACAGCACGGCGCTGGCGCCCCTGGTCGCCGCCGCGGTGCGCCCCGGCGACGCCGTGCTGGTCAAAGGTAGCCTCGGCAGCCGCATGCGCCTGGTCGTCGCCGCGCTGGAACACGCGGGAGCGCCGGGCTGATGCTGGTTTATCTGTCCCGCCTGTCTTCCGAGCAGTTCATCCTGGCGAACCTGTTCCGCTACATCACCTTCCGCTCGGGGGCCGCGTGCCTTACGGCGCTGTTCATCAGCTTCCTGCTGGGGCCGATGGTGATCCGCTGGCTGATCTCCGTGCAGCGCGGCGGCCAGCCGATCCGCACGGACGGCCCGGCCCGGCACCTGATCGAGAAGAAGGGCACGCCCACCATGGGCGGCGTGCTGATCCTCGCCTCGCTCACGGTCTCGACCCTGCTCTGGGCCGACCTGCGCAACGGCTATGTCTGGGCGGTGCTGTTGCTGACGCTCGGCTACGGCAGCATCGGCTTCCTCGACGACTTCCTGAAGCTGTCCCGCCGCAACACCAAGGGCGTGTCGCCGCGCGGCAAGCTGGTGGCGCAACTGCTGCTCGGCCTCGGCTGCGCGGTCTGGGTCGCGGCGCTGACCCGGGGGCCGCTCGGCACCGCGCTGACGGTGCCGGTGTTCAAGGAGGTGCTGATCCCGCTCGGCCTGCTGTTCCCCCTGGTCGGCACGGTGGTCATGGTCGGCAGCTCCAATGCGGTCAACCTGACGGACGGGCTGGATGGGCTTGCCATCGTGCCGACCATCATCGCGGCGGCGGTGTTCGCGCTGATCTCCTACCTCGTCGGCAACCGGATCTTCGCGGACTACCTGCAGCTCCATCCGGTGCCGGGCGTGGGCGAGCTGGGCGTGTTCCTGGCAGCACTTGTCGGCTCCGGCCTCGGCTTCCTGTGGTTCAACGCGCCGCCGGCGGCGGTGTTCATGGGCGACACCGGCAGCCTGGCGCTCGGCGGCGCGCTGGGCGCGGTGGCGGTGGCGACCAAGCATGAGATCGTGCTGGCCATCGTCGGCGGGCTGTTCGTCGTGGAAACGGTCAGCGTCATCGTCCAGGTGTTCTGGTTCAAGCGCACCGGGCGCCGCGTGTTCCTGATGGCGCCGCTGCACCACCATTACGAGAAGAAGGGTTGGTCAGAGCCGACGATCGTGATCCGCTTCTGGATTGTCTCCATGATCCTGGCGCTGGTGGGCCTGGCCACCTTGAAGATCCGATGAGCGCCTTTCCGCCCGCCCTGTTCGCCGGGCGCCGCTTCGCCGTGGCCGGCCTGGGCCGCAACGGCTTGCCGGCGGCGCGCTCCCTGCTCGCCATGGGCGCGGAGGTTTCCGTGTGGGACGACCAATCGGAGGCGCGCGCCGCTGCCACCGGCCTGCGGCTGCACGACCCGGCGCTTGGCCTCGACGGGTTCGAGGCCCTGGTGCTCAGCCCGGGCATCCCGCACGCCCTCCCCGCGCCGCACCCGGCGGCCCTGGCCGCACGCCGGGCCGGCATCCCGGTCCTGTCGGACGCCGAGCTGCTGTTCCAGGCGGTGCGCGCGGTCGGGTCGGAAGCGCGCTTCGTCGGCATCACGGGCACCAACGGCAAAAGCACCACGACGGCGCTGCTGGCGCATATCCTGTCCGGCGCTGGCATCGAATCGGCGGCAGGGGGCAACCTGGGGGTTCCCGCACTGGCGCTGCCGCTTCTTGGCGAGGCCGGCGTTTACGTTCTGGAGATGTCGTCCTACATGCTGGAGCGCCTTCTCACGCTGCGCTTCGACGTGGCGGCGTTGCTGAACCTCAGCCCGGATCACCTGGACCGGCACGGTGATATCGCCGGCTACGTCGCGGCCAAGCGTCATGTGTTCGACCGGCAGAGCATGGACGAACTCGCGGTGGTCGGCGTTGACGACGAGGACAGCGCCGGCGTAGCGCGCAGCCTGCGCGATCAAGAGGTCGTCACGGTGTCTGGCCAACGTCCGGCCGATATTTGGTGCGGCGACGGCATCCTGCGCAAAGGCGACACTCCGATTTTGGCGATGCGCGACGCCCCCGCCCTGCCCGGCCCGCACAACGCGCAGAACGCCGCCGCCGCCGCCGCGCTGGCCTTGGCGCTCGGCGTGATGCCGCAAGCAGTGGCCGTGGGGATCGCCGGGTTCGCCGGCCTGCCGCACCGGCAGCAGCGGGTCGCGATGGTGGACGGCGTCGCCTGGGTGAACGACAGCAAGGCGACCAATGCGGACGCCGCCGCCCGTGCGCTCGCCTGCTACGACCGCCTGGTCTGGATCGCAGGCGGCATTGCCAAGGCCGGCGGGATCGAGGCGCTGCGCCCGCTGCTGCCCCGCGTGGCCCACGCCGTGCTGATCGGGCGGGACGCGCCGGCGCTGGCGCAAACGCTGGCCGACGCCGGCGTGCCTTACACGGTGGCGGGCACGCTGGAAGCCGCAGTGCCCGCCGCCCGCGCCGCCGCAGCACGCACCGCTTCCCCCGTGGTGCTGCTATCCCCGGCCTGCGCCAGCTTCGACCAGTTCAGCGGCTTTGAGGCGCGCGGCGAGCGGTTCCGCCAACTCGCCCTCACCCCTGCCCTAGCAAGGAGCGCCTGATGGCCCTGTCCCGCTCCGACGACTCCGTGCTCGGCCGCTGGTGGCTGACGGTGGACCGCTGGACCCTGCTCGCGGTCGCCACGCTGATCGGCTTCGGCTACGTCATGATGCTGGCGGCCTCCCCTGCGGTCGCGGAGCGCATCCACCAGTCGCGCGACGTGTTCATCCTCAAGCAGGTCGTGTTCCTCCTGCTTGCCGGGCTGGTCGTGGTGGGGGTGTCGCTGCTGTCCCCGCGCGGCGTGTGGCGCTTGGCGCTGTTCGGCTGCGTGGCGGCGCTCGCGCTCACCGCCGCGACCCTTGTGGCGGGCGTTGAGATCAAGGGCGCCCGCCGCTGGATTTCCGTGCCCGGCATGACCGTGCAGCCCAGCGAGTTCCTGAAACCCTGCTTCGCCGTCGTCGCCGCCTGGCTGCTCAGCGAGGGCCAGCGGCTGCGGCGCTTCCCCGGGATGCTGCTGGCCGGCGGCGTGTTCGCGCTGATCGCCCTGCTGCTGAAGTCGCAGCCGGACATGGGGATGCTGGCGGTGGTGGCCGCCGTGTTCTTCACCCAGCTTTTCATCGGCGGCCTCAACTTGATGATGGTGGGCCTTGGCGCGGGCGGGCTGGTGGGCGCCGCCATCAGCGCCTATGCCTTCTTCCCGCACGTCCGCAGCCGCGTGACCCGCTTCCTCGACCCGTCCTCCGGCGACAGCTACCAGGTCAACACCGCGCTGGAAGCGTTCGGCAACGGCGGGCTGCTCGGCCGCGGTCCCGGCGAGGGCCGGGTCAAGGACGTGCTGCCCGACGCCCATGCGGACTTCGTGTTCGCCGTGGTGGGGGAGGAGTTCGGCATGGTGATCTGCCTCCTCCTGCTCGCCTTGTTCGGCTTCATCGTGCTACGCGGCCTGTTGCGGCTGCTGGCGGAGCAGGATCTGTTCATCGTGCTGGCCTCCTGCGGCCTCGTGACCAGCTTCGGCCTGCAGGCCTTCGTCAACATGGCCAGCTCGCTGCACCTGATTCCGACCAAGGGCATGACCCTGCCCTTCGTGTCCTACGGCGGCTCGTCCGTGCTGGCCGTGGCGCTCGGCATCGGCATGCTGCTGGCGCTGACCCGGCGCCGCGCCCGGACGGAGACGGTGTGGGGCGTCGCGACATGAGGGGCCAGCCCGTCCGCCCCATCGTGATCGCCGCCGGCGGCACCGGCGGCCACTTCTTCCCGGCCGAGGCGCTGGCCGCCGAGTTGTTGTCCCGCGGCCACCGCGTGGCGCTGATGACGGACGCGCGGAGCGGCGGCCTCAAGTCCGAGGTGTTCGCCGGGCGGGAAACTTTTGTGCTGCGCGGCGCGGGGATCGCCGGGCGGGGTGCGCTGCGGGCCGGCCAGGCGGCGTTGGCGCTGGCGGCGGGGACGGCGCAGGCGCGGCGGGTCCTTTCGACGCTCGATGCCACGGCCATTGTGGGTTTCGGCGGCTATCCCTGCGTCGCGCCCGTGCTGGCGTGCCGGATGCTGCGCCGGCGTCCCGTGGTCGTGCTGCATGAGCAGAATGCCGTGCTGGGCCGGGCCAACCGGGCGCTGGCGCGGTTCGCGGACCGGCTGGCGCTCGGCATGGCGGCGACGATGCGCTTGCCGCCCTCCGCCGCGACGGCCGTGACCGGCAACCCGGTGCGCCCGGCGGTCCGCGCGCTGGCCGACCTGGACTATGCGCCCCCCGCGCCGGACGGCCCGGTCAACCTGCTGGTCATCGGCGGCAGCCAGGGCGCCCGGGTGTTCAGCGACGCGCTGCCCGTGGCGGTCGCCCTGCTGCCCGAGGCCATGCGCGCCCGGCTCCACGTCGCGCAGCAGTGCCGGCCCGAGGACCTGGCGCGCGTGCGCGACGCCTACGCCGCGCTGGGGGTGGAGGCCGAGCTGTCCGCCTTCTTCCCCAACATGGCGGCGCGGCTGGCGGCGGCGCATTTCGTGGTGGCCCGCGCCGGGGCCAGCACGGTGGCCGAGCTGGGCGTCATCGGCCGCCCGGCGCTGCTGGTGCCGCTGCCGGCTTCCATCGACGGGCACCAGCGCGCCAACGCCCGGGCCATCGGCGCCGACGTGCTGGAGCAGGCGGAGTTCGAGAGGACGCCGGAGGTCCTGGCCGACGCGCTCGCCGCCCGGCTGTCCTCGCCCGCGCGTCTCGCCGAGGGGGCGCGCAAGGTCGCCCGCGCCGGCATCCCCGACGCCGCCGCCCGCCTGGCCGACCTGGTCGAGCAGATGGCGCAGGTCCCCCATGAAGGAGCACGGGCATGAGGGCGCTGCCGCTCGGCATCGGCACCATCCACTTCGTCGGCATCGGCGGCATCGGCATGTCGGGCATCGCCGAGGTGCTGCACACGCTGGGTTACGCCGTGCAGGGCAGCGACCTCAGCGACAACGCCAACGTGCGCCGGCTGCGCGACGCCGGCATCCCCGTGGCGGTCGGGCACGACCCGGCCAACGTTGCCAACGCGCAGGTCGTGGTGGTCAGCACGGCGGTGAAGCGCGACAACCCGGAGGTCGCCGCCGCCCGCGCCCGCCTCCTGCCCGTGGTGCGCCGGGCGGAGATGCTGGCGGAGCTGATGCGGCTGAAATGGGCCATCGCCGTGGGCGGCACGCATGGCAAGACGACCACGACCAGCCTCGTCGCCTGCCTGCTGGAAGCGGCGCGCATGGACCCGACGGTCATCAACGGCGGCATCATCAACGCCTACAACTCCAACACCCGGCTCGGCGAGGGCGACTGGATGGTGGTGGAAGCCGACGAAAGCGACGGCAGCTTCCTGCGCCTGCCGGCCGTGATCGCCGTCGTCACCAACATGGACCCCGAGCACCTGGACCATTGGGGCACGGCGGAGGCCATGGTGGCGGGCTACGACCAGTTCGTCGCCAACGTGCCGTTCTACGGCTTCGCCGTGCTGTGCATCGACCATCCCGGCGTGCAGCAGATGATCCCGCGCTTGTCGGACCGCCGGGTGATCACCTACGGCTTCTCGCCCCAGGCGGACGTGCGGGCGGAGCGGGTGCTGACGGACAAGCTGGGCGCCACGTTCGAGGTGATCTCCGCCGGGCGCGGGCGCGGCCATGCCCGGCGCATGGGGCCGTTCCGGCTGCCGATGCTCGGCCAGCACAACGTGCAGAACGCGCTGGCCGCCGTCGCCATCGGCATCGAGATGGGCGTGGACGAGGCGACGATCCGCAGCGCCTTCGCCGGGTTCCGCGGCGTCAAGCGGCGCTTCACCAAGACGGGCGAGTCCGGCGGCATCACCGTGATCGACGATTACGGCCACCACCCGGTCGAGATCGCCGCCGTGCTGAAGGCCGCGCGCCAGGCCGGGGCGCGCGACGTGCTCGCGGTCGTGCAGCCGCACCGCTACTCCCGGCTGCAATCGCTGTTCCCCGAGTTCTGCACCTGCATGAACGACGCCGGCACCGTGATCGTCGCCGACGTGTATGCGGCGGGGGAAGCGCCGATCCCCGGCATCTCGCGGGACTCGCTGGTGGACGGGCTGCGTGCCCGCGGCCACCGCAGCGTGGTGCCGCTGCCGGGGCCGGAGCACCTGGGCGAGATGGTGCACGCCATCGCCAAGCCCGGCGACTTCGTGATCTGCCTGGGCGCCGGGACCGTCACCCAATGGGCGGCGGCCCTGCCCGGCGAACTCGCGGCGCTGCAGGCCGCCAGCACGCGGCGGGCCGGATGATCCCCGCCGTGCAGTCCCCAGCGCTGGTTGACCGCCTGCCACCGATCCGCGGCCGGGTGCAGGCCCATGCGCCGTTGGCGCCCTTCACCTGGTTCCGCGTCGGCGGCCCGGCGGAGGCGCTGGTGCGGCCGTCGAGCGCCGCCGACCTCGCGGCCTTCCTTTCGGCGTTGCCGCATGACGTGCCGGTGCAGGTGCTGGGGGCGGCCAGCAACGTGATCGTGCGCGACGGCGGCATGGACGGCGTGGTGCTGCGCCTCGGCCGCGGCTTCGGCGAGGTCCGTGTCGAGCCGGACGGCGTGATTGCCGGCGCCGCCTGCCTGGATGCCGCGGTGGCCGAGCACGCGGCGGCGGCAGGGCTGGCCGGGCTTGAGTTCCTGTCGGGCATCCCGGGCACGGTCGGTGGCGCCGTCGCCATGAACGCCGGCGCCTACGGCGGCGACATCAAGGGCTGCCTCGACTGGGCGGAGGTCGTCACCCGCTCCGGCGGACTGGTCCGCATGGACACCGCCGCGCTGGCCCTCGCCTACCGCCACACCAGCCTGCCGCCCGGCGCCGTCGTGGTCCGCGCCCGCTTCCGCGCCCGCCCCGGCGACCATGCCGCAGTCGCCGCACGCATGGCCGAGATCCGCCGCAGCCGCGAGGACACGCAGCCGGTCCGCGCCCGC
>CAXTUO010000121.1:0-8372 GCA_964247175.1 uncultured Acetobacteraceae bacterium
GTCCGCGCCATGCTGGAGGACAAGAAGGCGCTGCGCGGCGTCAACGTGCGGCGCATCACCTTCAACGAGATCACCCGTTCTGCCGTCCAGTTCGCCATCGAGCACCCGCGCGAGCTGGACCAGCCGTTGATCGAGGCCTACCTGGCCCGGCGCGCGCTGGACTACCTCGTCGGCTTCACCTTGTCCCCCGTCCTGTGGCGCAAGCTGCCGGGCAGCCGCAGCGCCGGGCGGGTGCAATCGGTGGCGCTCCGCATGGTGTGCGAGCGCGAAGCTGCCATCGAATCGTTCCGGCCGCAGGAATATTGGACGGTCGAAGCGCATTTCCTCACCCCGTCCGGCGCCCCGTTCACCGCGCGGCTGACCCACCTGGACGGCAAGCGGCTGGACCAGTTCGACCTCAGCACGGAGGCGCTGGCCCACGCCGCCAAGGCCGCGGTCGAGGCGGACGCCTTCACCGTCGCGAGCGTCGAGCGCAAGCGGGTCAAACGGCATCCGCCCGCGCCGTTCACCACCTCCACCCTGCAGCAGGAAGCCAGCCGCAAGCTCGGCATGGGCGCGCAGGCCACCATGCGCTGTGCCCAGCAATTGTATGAGGGCGTCGATCTCGGCGGCGAGACGGTCGGCCTGATCACCTATATGCGGACCGATGGCGTGCAGATGGCACGCGAAGCCACCATGGCAATCCGCGAGCACGTCGGCGAGACCTACGGCGCGGACTACGTGCCTGCGACCGCCCGCGAGTATTCCAGCAAGGCGAAGAACGCCCAGGAAGCGCATGAAGCGGTGCGCCCCACCGACGTGTCCCGCACGCCGGCCAACGTCGCGCGCTATCTGAGCGCAGAACAGCATCGGTTGTATGAACTCGTTTGGAAGCGCGCCGTCGCGTCGCAGATGCAGTCGGCGGAACTGGATCAGGTCGCGGTCGATGTGGCCGGGCCGCGCACCCGGCTACGCGCCACCGGCTCCATCATCGCCTTTGACGGGTTCCTGAAGCTGTACCGGGAGGACGTGGACGACGCGCCGGAGGGCCAAGCCGCCGACGAAAGCCGGATGCTGCCGCCGATGGGGGAACGCGATCCCCTGACCCGCGGCGCCGTCAGCGCCGACCAGCATTTCACCCAGCCGCCGCCGCGCTACTCGGAGGCCAGCCTGGTCAAGAAGATGGAGGAGTTGGGCATCGGCCGCCCGTCCACCTACGCCTCAATCCTGACCGTGCTGCGCGACCGCAATTACGTGCGGCTGGAGAACAAGCGCTTCGTGCCGGAGGACCGCGGCCGGCTCGTCACCGCGTTCCTGACCAGCTTCTTCGAGCGCTACGTGGACAGCAACTTCACCGCGTCGCTTGAAGAGCAGTTGGACGACATCTCCGGCGGGCGTGCGGAATGGCGCGCAGTGATGCAGGCGTTCTGGGAGCAGTTCTCCCGCGCCGTGGAGCAGACCCGCGACCTCAAGATCAGCGACGTGATCGACGCGCTGGACCAGGACCTGGGGGCGCACTTCTTTCCCGCACGCAGCGACGGCACGGACCCGCGGCTGTGCCCGGTCTGCCATGCCGGGCGGCTCGGGCTGAAGCTCGGCCGGCATGGCAGCTTCATCGGCTGTTCCAACTATCCGGGCTGCCAATACACAAGGCGGCTGGCGATCGATGGCGGGGAAGAGGCTGGCGAGACCCTGAAGGAGGGCAGGCGCGAACTCGGTCATCATCCCGATACCGGGGAAACGGTGACGGTCCGGCGCGGTCCCTACGGCCTATATGTGCAGCAGGGCGAGGCCAACCCGGAGGACAAGAAAAGCAGGCCGCGCCGCACGTCGCTGCCGAAGGGCGTCGAAGGCGACCAACTGACGCTGGATCAGGCACTGGGCCTGCTGTCGTTGCCGCGCCTGGTCGGCATCCACCCTGACCGGCAGGAACCGCTGGAAGCCGGCATCGGGCGGTTCGGCCCCTACATCCGCATGGGCAGCATCTACGCCTCGCTCGACAAGGACGATGACGTGCTGTCGGTCGGGCTGAACCGCGCTGTGGACGTAATGGCGAAAAAGCTGGACAGCGTGCGGTCATTGGGTCCGCATCCCGCGGACAAGGGGCCGGTGATGGTGCGCAAGGGGCGGTTCGGCCCTTACGCCCAGCATGGGCTGCGCGTCGCCAACCTGCCGCGCGACATGGCGATGGAAGACTTGACGCTGGACGATGCGGTTGCCCTGCTGGCGGAGAGGGGCAAGGCGCTGAAAGCGAAGCCCGGCCGCAAGGCAAAGTCCAAAACTGCGAAGCCCGCGGCAGCGGATGGGGCGAAAACGAGGGCAGCGGCGAGGCCGGCGGCCAAGCGGTCAGCGCCCAAGGCCACGGGCAAGAAGGCCGTCGCCAAAAAACCGGCGGCCAAGCGGCCCGGCGCTCCGCCGTCACGGACGGGGATCACCCGCACGGCCGGTTAGCGTGGCACGACGGACGCGGACCGGGACGGAGGAGGGCACGCTGCCGTCGCGGGAGGCCGTCCGCCAGTTCATCCGCGCCGCGAACGGCCGGATCGGCAAGCGGGAGGTATCCCGGGAATTCGGCATTGGCCCCGAACTGCGCGTCCCGTTGCGCGCTTTGTTGCGGGATCTCGCCAAGGAGGGCGCCATAGCACCAGCCGGACACCGCCGTTTCAGCCCGCCCGGCCGCCTGCCGGACCAGATGGTGGTGCGCGTCACCGGCACCGACCGGGACGGCGACGCGGTGGCGCGTCCGGTCGATTGGACCGGCGACGGCCCGCCGCCCATGGTGCTGATGGCGCCGGAACGCCGCGGCAACCCGGCGCTCGCACCCGGCGAACGGGTGCTGGCCCGGCTCAGTCCCATTGGGCCGGGCAAGTACGAGGGCCGCACCCTGAAACGCCTCTCGGGCGAGCCGGGCCGCATCCTGGGCGTGTTCCAGGCACCCAACCGCCTGGTGCCGACCGACCGCCGGGCGAAAGGCGAATGGCTGATCCCGCCCGGCGAGACCGGCGGCGCCGAGCCGGGCGAGATTGTCGCCGCCAGCCCCCTGCCCCACGCCGGCCTGGGCCTCAAGCCCGCACGCATCACCGAGCGCCTGGGCCGCATGGGCGACGCCCGCGCGGTCAGCCTGATCTGCATCCACGGCCACGACATCCCGCAGGACTTCCCGGAGGACGCGCTGCACGACGCCGCCCGCGCCCGCGCCGTGCCGCTCGGCAAGCGCGAGGACCTGCGCGGCGTGCCGCTCGTCACCATCGACGGGGAGGACGCGCGGGACTTCGACGACGCGGTGTTCGCCGAGCCGGACGGCGACGGCTTCCGCCTGATCGTCGCGATTGCCGACGTGGCCCACTACGTGCGCCCGGGCGCGCCGCTGGACCGGGCCGCTTGGACCCGGGGCAACAGCGTGTATTTCCCCGACCGCGTCGTGCCGATGCTGCCGGAGGCACTGTCGAACGGCTGGTGCAGCCTGCGCCCGCGTGAGGACCGCGGCTGCCTGTTCGTCGAGATGCGGATCGACGCCGCCGGGCGCAAGACAGCGCACCGGTTCGGCCGCGGCCTGATGCGCAGCGCCGCCCGACTCACCTACACGCAGGTGCAGGACGCGCACGACGCCGGGCATGACTTGGATCTGCCCGGCGTTCTCCAGCCGCTTTACGCCGCGTTCCGCGCCCTGCTCGGCGCCCGCGAAGCCCGTGGCACGCTCGACCTCGACCTGCCGGAGCGCAAGGTGGTGCTGGAGGAGGGCCGGGTGGTGTCGGTCGCGCCGCGCCCGCGCCTCGACAGCCATCGGCTGATCGAGGAGTTCATGGTGCTCGCCAACGTCGCCGCCGCCGAGGAGCTGGAAGGGCGGCACCTGCCCTGCATGTATCGCGTGCACGCGCCGCCGTCCGACGAGAAGCTGGAGGCGCTGCGCGTCTTCCTGCACGGCATGGGCATCAGCCTGGCGCCCGGCAACGACCTGCATCCGCGCGACCTCGACCGCGTGCTGCAGAAGGTCGCCGGCACCGAGCAGGCGCCCTTGGTGAACGAGGTCATCCTCCGCAGCCAGTCGCAGGCCGCCTACAGCCCCGACAACATCGGGCATTTCGGCCTCAGCCTGCCGCGCTACGCCCATTTCACCAGCCCGATCCGGCGCTATGCCGACCTGCTGGTGCACCGGGCGCTGGTCAGCGGGTTGAAGCTCGGGCTGGGCGGCCTCGCCCCGGACGAGGCGGCGCGGTTCCCTGACACGGCCGAGCACATCAGCGCCACCGAGCGCCGCGCCGCCCTGGCCGAGCGCGAGGCCATCGACCGCTACCTCGCCGCCTTCATGGCCGACAAGGTGGGTGCCGTGTTCGCGGCCCGCATCTCCGGCGTGCAGCGCTTCGGCTTGTTCGTCACCCTTGCGGAGTCCGGGGCGAGCGGGCTGGTTCCCATGGCGGCGCTGCCCGACGACTACTGGATGCATGACGAGGCCACCCAGTCGCTGTCCGGACGCCGCACCCGCATGACCTACCACCTGGCCCAGGATGTGGAGGTGCGCTTGTCGGAGGCGAGTCCGGTGACGGGCGGGCTGCTGTTCCAGATGGTGTCGCCCGCCCACACCGTCCGCCCGGCGCCGCAATCCCCGCTGCGCGGCGTCCGCGGGGAGCGCCGGTCCCGACGCGGATGAGGCTGGCGCTCGCCCTGGTCCTCCTGCTCCTCGCGATCCCGGCCCGGGGGCAGCCCGGCGGCTCGGCCCGCGCGGAGTTCCCGAGCGGGCTTGCCGCCTCCGTGCTGACGGCCTCCTTCGACTTTCTGGAACCGCGCACCTTGGAGCCAGTGCCGGTGCGGCAACTGGCGCTTTGGGGGTTGCACGGCCTCACGGCCATCGACGCCGGGCTGACGATAGAGGACCATGGCCTTACCCTTGATCTCAGGCAGGCCAACCGCAGCATCCATCAATGCACTGTCCCGCCCGAGCCGACCGCCGCCGCGTGGGGACAGGCCGGGGCAGAACTCATGTCCGCGGCCTGGGACGTGTCGGAGGCTGTGCGGAGCGCCGGGTCCCAGGCGTTGATCACCAGCTTCTTCGACGAGCTGTTCAACCACCTCGATCCCTATTCCCGCTACGTGCCGCCCGGCGCCGCCGACCTCGACCGGGCGCACCGGTCCGGGGCGGCCGGGATCGGGCTGGTGCTCGCGCAGGTCGGCAAGGCATTCGTCGTGCAGAGCGTGAACGCCGACGGGCCGAGCGCCGAAGCCGGGATCATCAAGGGCGACAGCATCCTGGCCGTGGATGACCAGCCGACGCTCGGCGCGGACCTGCCCACCGTCCTGTCCTGGATCACCGGGATCGACGGCACCGAGGTCGGCATCACCGTGCGCCGGCGCGACGGCAGCACGCAGGTTGTCGATGTCGAGCGCGTCGTCCTGCCCCCGGAGACGGTGTTTGCCGAGCAGGTCGGCACGGTGCTGCTGGTGCGGATCGCCGGGTTCAGCAGCGACACGGACCGACGCCTGGGCCAGGAGTTCGAACGCTTTCTTGCCAAAGAACCGGCATCGCGACGCCCGCGCGGCGTGGTGCTCGACCTGCGCGGCAACCGCGGCGGCTTGCTGCGCCAGGCCGTGGCCGCCACCAGCCTGATGCTGGAGAACGGGCTAGTGGCGGTCACGGCCGGACGCAACCCGGGTGCCACGCATGAGTGGCAGGCGGTCGCCCATGACGCGACGGAGGGCGTGCCCGTTGTGGTGCTGGTTGATGGCCGCTCGGCAAGCGCCGCCGAGATCATGGCAGCGGCCCTGGCCGACCAAGGCCGCGCCGTGGTGGTGGGCAGTTCCACGCTGGGCAAGGGGTTGGTACAGACGGTTGCCACGCTGCCGGATGGCGGGGAGCTTTTCGTGACCTGGAGCCGCGTGCTGGCCCCGCTGGGCTGGCCCATCCAGGGCGTGGGCGTCTTGCCGCAGGTCTGCACCAGCCAGGGACCGGATGCGACGATGCAGCAGCTGGCCAGCCTCAACCGGGGCCGCCTGCCTTCGGCGGACGCCCTCGCCCGGCACGATGCCGCCCGCGCCCCGCTTTCCGGTTCCGAAATCGCCGCCCTGCGCAATGCCTGCCCTGCCGCCGAAGGGCGCGAGGCCGACATGACGGCGGCCCGTTATCTGCTGGAGCATCCCGCCGCCTACGCCGCCGCGCGCCGGACACGGTCGCAGTTCGGTGCGTTGAAACCCTGAGCCGCCGCCCCTGCAACAGTCAGGCTTGACCCGGCAGGCCCGCATGAGCATGTTCCGCGCTTCATGCCGCCCTTGGGGGGCGCACCTCGTTTAGGAAGCAGGCTGTGGCCAAGAACAACACGGTTCAGATCAAGCTCGTGTCCACCGCGGATACCGGCTATTTCTACGTCACGAAGAAGAACGCCCGCACCACGACCGGCAAGCTGGAGCTCAAGAAATACGACCCGGTGGCGCGCAAGCACGTGCCGTTTAAGGAAGCCAAGATCAAGTAGCCCGAAGCGCGCCCTGTTGCGCGCTGCAATTGCCGACAGGCCGAAGAGGCACGGCGATCGTCATGCCTGCGGCTTGCGGTCGGGCGCGCCCTGCGCCAGCGTCCTCCCATGAATACGCAAGCTGCCCCTCCTGTCGCTGACATCGAGACGACGATCTTGGCAATAACCGCCCAGCGCGGCCCGGCCAAGTCCATCTGCCCCAGCGAGGTCGCCCGCGCGCTGCGGCCCGATTGGCAGCCATTGCTCGGAGAAGTGCGCCGGGCCGCCTGCCGGCTGGCCGCCGCCGGGCAGATCGACATCCTGCGCAAGGGCCACGTAGTCGCGCCCGCCGGCGTCAAAGGCGTGATCCGGCTCCGCGCGGCGCAGCCGGTTCGGGGGGAAGGCTAATGCGGGCGCTCGGACCCGTTCTAGGCGACGCCTGGCGCCTGGCCCTGCCCTACTTCCGGTCCGAGGAAAAATGGGCGGCACGCGGCCTGTTGGTGTCGATCATTGCGCTCAACCTGATGCTGGTCGGCGCGAGCGTTGTGCTGAACTACTGGAATGGCGCCTTCTACGACAGTTTGCAGGACAAGAACTGGGAGCTGTTCATGCAGCTCCTGTTCAGCTACCGCACCGGGGACGCCGGCTTCATGCCCGGCTTCGTGCCCATCGTCGTGCTCTACATTCCCATCGCGATCTATCGCACCTGGCTCAACCAGCTGTTGCAGATCCGCTGGCGGCGCTGGCTGACCGACCATCTGCTGACTGACTGGCTGTCCGACCGCGCCTACTACACCATCGGCCTCACCGCCGACCCGGCGGGCCTCGGCACCGACAACCCGGACCAGCGTATCGCCGATGACCTGCGCAAGTACGTTGAGGACACGCTGCGGCTTGGCCTGAGCCTGCTGTCCAATGTCGTCAGCCTGTTCAACTTTGCGCTGATCCTCTGGACCTTGTCCGGCACCGTGACGCTGCTGGGCTTCACGATCCCCGGCTACATGCTATGGGCGGCGATCCTCTACGCCGCGATCGGCAGCGTGCTGACCCATTATGTCGGCCGGCCGCTCGCCATGCTGTCTTTCCAACAGGAGAAGGTGGAGGCGGACTTCCGCTTTTCCCTGGTGCGCCTGCGAGAGAACACGGAGGGCGTGGCGCTCTATGACGGGGAGCGGGCAGAGAAGGCGGGCCTCATCGACCGCTTCGCTGCGATTTTCCTCAACTGGCGGGCTATCATGCAGCGGCAGAAGCTGCTCAACGCCCTGACGGCTGGCTACGAGCAGGCAGCGTCGATCTTCCCGATCGTGGTCGCCGCCCCGCGCTACTTTTCCGGCGCGATCCAGCTCGGAGGGTTGATGCGCATCGCCGGCGCCTTTGCCCGTGTCCAAGGCTCGCTGTCATGGTTCATCAACGTTTATCCGGACCTGGCGTCATGGCGCGCGACGGTGGCCCGCCTGGCTGGCTTTCAAAGGGCAATCGATGTGGCCCGGGGGCTGGCTGACCACGGCGCCCGGCTCCGGTCCGGCATGGGCGAGGGCATCGCGGCGGACAACTTGGCGATCACGTTGCCGGACGGCACGCCGTTGCTGGCCTATTCCGGCGTGTTGTTCCCCAAGGGCCAGAGCACCGCCATCTCCGGCCGTTCCGGCAGCGGCAAGTCCACGCTGTTCCGCGCCATCGCCGGCATATGGCCCTATGGCAGCGGCGCCGTCGAACGACCGCCGGGCCAATACCTGTTCCTGCCGCAGCGGCCCTACATCCCGCTGGGCACCCTGCGCCACGTTTTGACCTACCCCAACGCCGATAGCAGCTTCGGCGACGACGCCGTCCGCCAGGCGCTGGCCGACGCCGGGCTGGCGCCGCTGGCCCCGCACCTCGACGACAACCAGCCATGGGCACAGCGCCTGTCCGGCGGGGAGCAGCAGCGGCTTGCCATCGCCCGGGCGCTGCTGC
>CAXTUO010000122.1:0-8370 GCA_964247175.1 uncultured Acetobacteraceae bacterium
GCCTGTTCTTCCCCGTCGATCCCGGCAGCGAGTGCAGCATCGGCGGCATGTGCGCCACCCGCGCGTCCGGCACCGCGGCCGTGCGCTACGGCACCATCCGGGAGAACGTGCTGGGCCTCCAGGTCGCGCTCCCCGACGGGCGCCTGATCGAAACCGGCGGGCGCGTCCGCAAGTCCGCCACGGGCTACGACCTCACCCACCTCCTGCTGGGGTCGGAGGGCACGCTCGGCGTGATCACCGAGATCCAGCTCCGCTTGCACGGCATCCCCGAGGCGATGAGCGCCGCCATCTGCCAGTTCGACGACCTGGCCGGGGCGGTCGATAGCGTGATCGCCATCCTGCAGGCCGGCATCCCCATCGCGCGGATCGAACTGCTGGACGACGTGCAGATGGGCGCCTGCATCGCTCACTCGAAGCTGGACGGCTTTACCGCGCGCCCGACGCTGCTGCTGGAGTTCCACGGCAGCCCGGCGGGCGTCGCCGAGCAGGCGGCGCTCGCAGAGGAGATCACCGCGGGCTTCGGCGCCAGCGGCTTCCAATGGGCGACCGATGCGGCCGAGCGCAACCGGCTGTGGAAGGCGCGGCATGACGCCTACTGGGCGGCGCTCGCCCTGCGCCCGGGTTATCGCGGGCTGGCGACGGACGCCATCGTGCCGATCTCCCGCATGACGGAGCTGATCGTCGGCGCGAAGGGGGACATCGAGCAATCCGGCCTGCTCGCGCCCATCGTCGGCCATGTCGGCGACGGCAACTTCCACACCGTTATCCTCGTGCCGCCGGGCGAGGACGGGCTGGCGCGGGCCTGGGAGTTGGACAAGCGAGTCGTGGCGCGCGCGCTGGCGCTCGGCGGCTCCTGCAGCGGGGAGCACGGCATCGGCATCGGCAAGCGCGAGTTCCTCGAAGCGGAGCACGGGGCGGAGACGCTGGCGGTGATGCGGCAGATCAAGACGGCGCTCGACCCGCGCGGCATCATGAACCCGGGGAAGATGTTCCTGAACTGATGCCGCCGGCCCCAGGCGACGACCCGGCGTCGCGGGAAAAGCGGTCGGGGGATAAGCGTTTGGGCGAGCAGCCCAGCATCCACCGCACCGCGTCCGTGCGCGCCACGACCTTTGGCCGCTGGTGCGAGGTCGGCGCCCGCACCAAGGTCGCCGAAAGCAGCTTCGGCGACTACTCCTACGTCGTGAACGACAGCGACATCATCTATGCAACCATCGGCAAGTTCTGCTCGATCGCGGCGCACACGCGGCTGAACCCGGGCAACCATCCGCTCGACCGGGTGATGCTGAGCCACGTCGGCTACCGCAGCAGCGCCTATGGCCTGGGGCCTGACGATCCCGGGTTCTTCGACTGGCGCCGGAGCAGCCCGGTGACGCTGGGGCATGACGTGTGGATCGGCCATGGCGCCGTGGTGCTGCCGGGCGTCACGGTCGGCACGGGGGCGGCCGTGGGCGCCGGGGCGATGGTCACGAAGGACGTGCCGCCATTTGCGGTCGTCGTCGGCAACCCGGGCCGCGTGCTGCGCATGCGGTTCTCCGATGCCGTGATCGCGGACTTGCTGCGGATCGCCTGGTGGGACTGGCCGCACGAGCGGATCGGCGCGGCGATGGCGGACTTCCGCACGCTGGGCGCGGAGGCGTTCTGCCGCCGGCACGGCTGAGGCGGCGCTGCCCGGCCGACGCGACGGGCTACGCCCTGCCCTCGGCGATGTCCCGGAAATAAACCTCGACCGGGCCCATCAGCTTCATTGTCATCGGCGCGCCCGTCCGGTCCACGGCCTTACCCACGGCGAGGCGCACCCAGCCCTCGCTCACGCAGTACTCGTCCACGTTGTTCTTTTCCACGCCCTTGAACCGGACGCCCACGCCGCGCTCAAGCAGGGCGGCATCGTAGTAGGGGCTTTTGGGATGCGATGCCAAGCGGTCGGGCGGGGTGTCGGTCCCAGGAATGTCGGTCCCAGGCTTGTCGCTCATAGAGGCTGCTCCCTGGCTCCGGCCGCCGGGTCGGGGACTGCGGCCTCTGCGGCCTGTTCCGCCTCGATCTCCCGCCGGGCACGTTCCCAGAATTCCAGGTCGCCGCCCTCGGGCCGGCCGGCCTGCTCCCACAGCAGGTAAGCCCGGGTCCGGATCGGTTCCAAGATGTCGTCGCGCGCCATGATCACTCTCCTGCTTTGGGGACATAGCGCCTGGCGCGTGCAGGGGTTCGAAAACCCTTGCCGACGCCCATTCCGGCGCTTCAGGATACGCCGTTCGCGCGCCTTCCTTGAACCAAACCGAAGACCCCATCAACCGTCCGGCGCGGCCGCAGCCTCCCCAGTTGGCCGGGGTGGGACAATGCCGCCAAACGTGCGAAGTTCGGTTGGATATGCTGCACTGGCGGGAAGCTGACATTGCGGGAAGCCACCTTTGCTGGACCCGCGGCGCCCGTACTGCGAAAGTGACCCCGATGTTCCGTCGCCTCCTTGCGCCGCTGGCGCTCGCGCTGCTTGCCCTTGCCGGCCCTGCCCTGGCACAGCCCGGCCCCGGAGGGCCGCCCGCGGTTGGGGTCGCGCAGGCGAAGAAGCAGCCAGTCACCGAAACCAGCGAATTCGTCGGCCGCATCCAGGCCATCGACCGCGTTGACCTGGTCGCCCGCGTGACGGCTTTTCTGCAGGAGCGGCATTTCACCGAAGGCGCGGAGGTGCATACCGGCGACGTGTTGTACAAGCTGGAGCGCGCGCCGTTCGAGGCGCAGGTCGCCGCCGCGGCCGCCTCCGTCGCGCAAGCGCAGGCCGTGCTGCAAGGCGGCAGCCTGACCCTGGGCCGGGCGGAGGCGCTGCTCAACACGCCGGCGGGGCAGCGGAGCCTGGTGGACGACGCGCGGGCCACGCAGCGGAGCCAGGCGGCGCAGCTGTCCAACGCGCAGGCGCAGTTGCGGCTGGCGCAGACCAACCTCGACTACACGGAGATCAAGGCGCCCATCGACGGCAAGATCAGCCGCACCACCGTGACCGAAGGCAACGTCGTGGGCCCGAATTCCGGTGTGCTCGCCACCATCGTGAGCCAGGACCCGATGTATGTGCTGTTCCCCGTTTCCGTCCGGGCCGCGGTCGATCTGCGCGACCGCTATGGGGACAAGGGCGGGTTCAGCGCGGTGACGCTCAAGCTTCGGCTGCCCAACGGCAAGCCGTATGACCAGGCCGGCAAGCTTGACTACGTCGATCCCACGGTGGCGACCAACACCGACACCCTGACCCTGCGCGGTCGCATTCCGAACCCGCTGCGGTCAGGATCGAAGGCCGGCGAGGCCGGCGACCGGGAACTGACGGACGGGGAGTTCGTGACGGTGTCGCTGGAGGGCGTGGAGCCGGTCAACCAGATCGTGATCCCGCGCAGCGCCATCCTGTCGGACCAGCAAGGCAACTACGTCTGGGTCGTGGGCGACGCCAACAAGGTGGAACAGCGCCGGCTCCAATTGGGCCAGAGCACCCCGGGCCTCGCGGTGATCTCGGCCGGGCTGAAGGAAGGGGAAACGGTCGTGGTGGATGGCGTGCAGCGCGTGAGACCCGGCATCACCGTGGCCCCCGGGCCGGCCAGCACGGGCCCGACGCTCCCCGCGTCGGCGCCGCGGACCTGAGCCGCCATGATCTCCGCAACTTTCGTTGACCGGCCGCGCCTGGCCATCGTCATCGCGATCATCACCGTGATCGCCGGGCTGATCGCGATGACCGTGATCCCGGTCAGCCAGTTCCCGGACGTGGTGCCGCCGCAGGTGCAGGTGACGACGCGGTATCCCGGCGCATCGGCCGCGGTCGTGGAGGCGACCGTGGCGCAGCCCCTGGAAGCCCAGGTCAACGGCGCCGACCAGATGATCTACATGAAGTCCAACTCCGCCAACGACGGGAGCTACGGGCTGACGGTGTCGTTCGCGCTGGGAACGAACCCGGACATCAACACCGTGAACGTCAACAACCGCGTGCAGGCGGCGCTGTCCCGTCTCCCGGCGGAGGTGCAGCGCCAGGGCGTCACCGTGCAGAAGCGGTCCTCGGCGATCCTGGAATTCCTGGCCTTCTCCAGCGAAGGGGCGAAGCAGGACCCCCTGTTCATCTCCAACTACGTGACGATCAACGTGCTCGACCGCCTGTCCCGCGTGAGCGGGGTCGGATCGGCCTCGCTGTTCGGGGCGCTCGATTATTCCATGCGAATCTGGTTCGACACGAGCCGGATGGTCAGCCTCAACCTGGCGCCGAGCGACGTCATGCTGGCGATCCAGCAGCAGAACGTGCAGGCGCCGGTCGGCCGGGTGGGCGCGCGCCCGACCAGCAACGACACGCAGTTCCAGATCAACCTGCAGACCAAGGGCCGCCTCACGACGCCGGAGGAGTTCGGCGACATCCTGCTCCGCGCCAATCCCGACGGCTCCGTGCTGCGGGTGCGCGACGTGGCGCGGGTGGAGCTGGGCGCCGCGACGCAGGACAGCGAAAGCCGGCTGAACGGCAACCCGGCGGTCACGCTCGGCGTGTACCTCGCCCCCGGCGCCAACGCGGTGCAGACGGCCGACCGCGTGCAGGCGGCGCTCAACGACCTGTCCAAGCGCTACCCCGAGGGCTTCAAGTCGCAGGTGTTCTACAACAGCTCGACCTTCGTGTCCGACACGATCACCGAAGTGAAGAACACGCTGCTTGAGGCGTTCGCGCTGGTGGTGATCGTGGTGTTCCTGTTCCTGGGCAACATCCGCGCCACCATCATCCCGACCATCGCCGTGCCGGTCAGCCTGATCGGCACCTTCGCCGTGCTGCTGGCGCTCGGCTACTCCGCGAACACCGTGTCGCTCCTGGCGCTCGTGCTGGCCATCGGCATCGTCGTCGATGACGCCATCGTGGTGGTGGAGAACGTCGAGCGCGTGATGGAGGAAGAGCCGGACCTTTCCCCGAAGGACGCGACGAAGAAGGCCATGGCGCAGATCACTGCGCCGATCATCGCCATCACGCTCGTGCTGCTGTCGGTGTTCGTGCCCATCGGGTTCATCCCCGGCATCTCCGGCACGCTGTTCCGCCAGTTCGCCGTCACCATCAGCGTGTCGGTGCTGATCTCGGCGGTCAACGCGCTCACGCTGTCCCCGGCGCTGTGCGGCGTGTTCCTGCGGCATGGCGGGCCGCGGCGCGGCATTCTCGGACGGATCGGGCGCGGCATCGACTGGGTGCGGGACGGCTATGCCGGGATCGTCGCGCGGCTCCTGCGGGTCAGCGTCCTCGGCGTGCTGCTCGTGCTGCTGTGCGGCGGCGGGATCTTCGCGCTGACCCTGCGAACGCCGACCGGCTTCCTGCCGGACGAGGACCAAGGCGCGTTCTTCGTCGCCGTGCAGCTCCCCGACGGCGCCAGCGTGACCCGCACCCGCGGCGTGGTGGAGCGGGTGGAGGCGGTGGTCAAGGGCATCCCGCAGATCGAGAACGTGCTGTCGATCGTCGGCTTCTCCCTGCTGGACGGCGGCAACCAGTCCAACGCGGCGTTCATCGTGGTGCGCATGAAGCCGTTCGCCGAGCGCAAGGCGGCATCCGACAAGGCGCAGGCGCTGATTGGCCAGGTGTTTGCCGGCGTGCAGCAGATCCGCTCGGCCACGATCTTCCCCTTCAACCTGCCGCCGATCATCGGGTTATCGACCAGCGGCGGCTTCGAGTACCAGCTGCAGAACCTGGAAGGGCGGGAACCCGCCGAGATGGGCACCGTTCTGAACGGTTTGCTCGCGTCGGCGAACCAGGACCCGAAGCTCGCCCGGGTGTTCAGCACCTTCAGCCCGACGACGCCCAGCATCTTTCTCGACATCGATCGGGACAAGGCGCAGGCGCTGGGCCTGTCGATCAGCGACGTGTTCACCTCGTTGCAAGGCACCTTGGGCGGCATCTACGTCAACGACTTCAACCTGTTCGGCCGGACGTGGCAGGTGAACATCCAGGGCGACGCCGCGGACCGGACCGACATCCCGGCGGTTTGGCGCATCTACATCCGCAACAAGCTCGGCACCATGGTGCCGCTGCGCTCGATTGCCGACGCGCGGATCGTGCTGGGGCCGCAGACCATCAGCCGTTACAACAATTACCGCTCGATCACCGTGAACGGCACGCCGAAGCCGGGCGTGTCCTCGGGCGACGCGCTGGCGGCGATGGAGCGGATCAGCGACAAGACCCTGCCGGCCGGATACAGCTTCGAGTGGACCGGGACGGCGTTCCAGGAGAAGTCGGCATCGGGACAGACCGGGCAGATCCTGGGGCTGGCGATCCTGTTCGCCTACCTGTTCCTCGTGGCGCTGTATGAAAGCTGGGTCATCCCGGTGCCGGTGCTGCTTTCGGTCAGCGTCGGCATCCTGGGATCCTTCGTGGGGCTGTGGGTGACGGGGCTGGCGCTTGACCTGTACGCGCAGATCGGGCTGGTGGTGCTGATCGCGATCGCGGCGAAGAACGGCATCCTGATCGTGGAGTTCGCCAAGGAGCAGCGGGAAGAAGGCCAGTCGATCACGGAGGCGGCGCGGCTCGGCGCCCGCGCCCGGTTCCGCGCCGTGATGATGACTTCCATCGCCCTGGTCCTCGGCCTGCTGCCGCTCGTGGTGGCGAACGGCGCGGCCCAGGTCAGCCGGCGCGCGGTGGGCACCCCGGTGTTCGCCGGCATGATCGCGGCCAGCGCGTTTGGCATCTTCCTGATCCCGATGCTGTATGTCACCTTCCAAGGATTGCGGGAGCGCGCCAAGGCCCGTTTCGGGGGGAAATCGGACAAGGCGCTGGAGCGCGTACATTAAGCCCCTTGGCCTTTCGCCTGGCAGCCGCATCTCATCATCCAGCCTAGACCCGAGCGAGGAACCGTAAGCATGACAAAATTCGGCATGGCCCAGCCAGTACGGCGCGTGGAAGACCCCCGGCTGCTGATCGGCAACGGGCGCTACACCGATGACATCACGCTGCCGAACGAGGCTGTGGGCATCGTCCTGCGCAGCCCCCACGCGGCGGCGCGCATCCTGTCGATCGACACGGGCGCCGCCGCCGGGCTGCCCGGCGTGCTCGCGATCTACACCGGGGCGGACCTGAAGGCGGACGGGATCGGCGGACTGCCCTGCGCCATTCCGCTGAAAAACCGGGACGGCTCATCCCGCGCCGACGTGCCGCACCCGGCGCTGGCCGACGGCGAGGTGCGCCATGTCGGCGACCCCGTGGCCTTCATCGTGGCGGAAACCCAACAGGCGGCCCGGGACGCGGCCGAGGCGATCACCGTGGACTACGACATCCTGCCCAGCAGCACCGACCTGGGCGCGACCTTGGACGCCGACGCGCCGGCAGTCTGGCCGCAAGCGCCGGGCAATGTGTGCTTTGATTGGGAAACCGGCGAAAAGGAGCGCACCGAGGCCTTGTTCGCCCAAGCGGCGCACGTCACCCGTTTGACGGTGGTGAACAACCGCGTCGTCGTCGCTTCGATGGAAGCCCGGGCGGCGGTGGCCGATTATGACGCCGCGTCCGGACGCTGGACGCTTTACACCAACACGCAGGGCGGCTGGACGCTCAAGTCGATGCTGGCCCAGGCGATGTTCAACGTGCCGGAGGACCGGTTCCGCGTCGTGACCCCGGATGTCGGCGGCGGCTTCGGCATGAAGCTGTTCCTGTATGCCGAGCACGCGCTCACTTGCTACGCAGCACGCCGCCTTGGGCGCCCGGTGAAGTGGACCAGCGAGCGCAGCGAGGCGTTCCTGTCGGACACCCACGGCCGCGACAACATCACGCAAGGCGAGATCGCGCTCGACAAGGACGGCAACTTCCTGGCGCTGCGCACCCGCAACGTGGCGAACATGGGCGCCTACCTGTCCAACTTCGCGCCGTTCATCCCGACGCTCGCGGGCACCAAGGTGCTGGCCAGCGTTTACAAGTTCCAGGCCATCTACGTGAACGTGCTCGGCGTGTTCACCCACACGGTCCCGGTGGACGCTTACCGCGGCGCCGGGCGGCCGGAAAGCAACTACCTCGTGGAACGGCTGATCGACGCGGCGGCCGCCGAGGTCGGGATCGACCGGATCGAACTCCGCCGTCGCAACATGGTGGCACCGAGTGCCATGCCGTACGTGACGGCGATGAAGCAGACCTACGACAGCGGCGACTTCCAGCGCGTGCTGGACGCGGCGCTGAAGAAGATCGACTGGGCGGGCTTCGAGGGGCGGCGCGCAAGCAGCGCGCGGCGCGGCATGAAGCGCGGCATCGGCATGTCCTACTACCTGGAAGCGACCGGCGGCGCGCCGAGCGAGCGGGCGGAAATCCGTTTCGCCGACGACGGCTTCGTCGATGTGTTCGTCGGCACGCAGAGCACCGGGCAAGGGCATGAGACCGCCTATGTCCAGCTCACGGTCGATCAGCTCGGC
>CAXTUO010000123.1:0-8324 GCA_964247175.1 uncultured Acetobacteraceae bacterium
GTTGCTGGGCACGGGCATCGGGGTGGCGGCGGGTTACTTCGGCGGGCGGCTCGATGCGGTGCTGATGCGCTTCACCGACGGCATGATCGCGCTGCCGCTGCTGCCGCTCTTGATCGTGCTGGGGGCGCTCGACCTCACCAAGCTGGGCTTCTCGCCGGAGTTCGCGCATTCGGGCGCGGCCGGGTTCTGGCGGGTGGTGGTCATCATCTCCATCGTGGATTGGACCGGCGTGGCCCGGATCGTGCGCGCGGCGACGCTGGCGATCCGGGAAGCCGACTACATCCGCGCCGCCCGGGTCAGCGGCGCACGGGCGGGCTACGCCATCCTCACGCACGTCCTGCCCAACGTCGCCAGCCCGTTGATCGTGGCGCTCACCCTCACCGTGGGGCGCGTCATCCTGTTCGAGAGCGTGCTGAGCTTCCTGGGCTTCGGCATCGTGCCGCCCACGCCGTCCTGGGGCAACATGCTGAACAACGCGCAGGAGCTGGTGACGACGGCGCCGGTGCTGGCGGTGCTGCCGGGCTTGCTGATCTTTCTGTCGGTGATCGCGGTGAACCTGCTCGGCGACGGGCTGCGCCACGCCTTCGACCCGCGAGGCGAATGAGGCACCCGGCCGCCGGCCATGCCCGGTGCCGCGCGGGCACCGGCTGGCTTGCGGCGGGCATGCGGATTATAGGCTGGCGGCGACAGGCCCGGAGCGCGGCCGAATCCGAGGAGGAGCCGGGCATGGCCGGACTGTGTTTGGTGGAAATGGCGATCCGACCCAAGATGCGGGCCTAAGCCGTGTCGGAAGCCTTGGCCCGCTGGATCGGGTCGTGCGTGCGCCATGCCTGGGTGGTGCTGCTGGCGGCCCTGCTGCTGGCCGGGGGCTGCGTCTGGCTCGCGCGCGCCCGGCTGGCGGTTTCCACCGACACCTCCCGCCTGTTTTCCGAGAGCCTGCCCTGGCGGCAGCACGGGATGGAGCTGCAGCGCGCGTTCCCGCAGAACGAGGACCTGCTGGTCGCCGTGGTGGACGGCGCGACGCCGGAGGAGGCGGAGGCGACCGCCGCCTCGCTCGCCGCGGCCCTCCAAGCCGACAAGACGCATTTCAAGAGCGTGCGCCAGCCCGACGTGTCCCCGTACCTGGAACGCAACGCCCTGATGTTCCTGAGCCGCCCGCAGCTTTCGGCGCTGCTGGACCAGACGGTCGACGCGCAGCCCTTCCTGGGCCAGCTTGCCGCCGACCCGAGCCTGCGCGGCCTGCTCGGCGCGCTGTCGTTGATCGCCGACGGCGTGGAAGCCGGCCAGGCGAACCTCACCCCGTTCGAGCCGGCGCTCAAGGGTTTCCACACCGCCCTGGCGGCGGCGGCAGCGGACCGGCCGGAGCCGCTGTCCTGGGAGCGGCTGCTGGCCGGGCCGGTCGCCGACCTCGCGGGGCAGTACCACTTCGTTTTGACGCAGCCGAAGCTCGACTACGGCGCGCTGGAGCCCGGCGCCGCGGCGACGGAGGCGATCCGCCGCGCCGTGACCGGGCTGGAGTTCGTGCAGCGCGGCCGTGCCCATGTGCGCCTGACCGGCTCCGTGGCGCTGGAGGACGAGGAATTCTCGACGGTGGCGCAGGGCGCCGTCGCCGGCCTGCTCGGCAGCATGGCGCTGGTGGCGGCCTTGCTGTTCCTGGCGCTGCGGAGCTGGCGGCTGATCGTGCCGGTGCTGCTGACCCTGGTGCTGGGCCTGCTGCTGACCACGGGGTTCGCGGCGCTTGCGGTCGGCACGCTGAACCTCGTTTCGGTCGCGTTCGCGGTGCTGTTCGTGGGGATCGCGGTGGATTTCGGCATCCAGATCGCCGCGCGCTTCCGCGAGGAGCGGCTGCAGGCCGCGAGCCTGCCGGCGGCGCTGGACCGCACCGCGCGCCGGGCCGGCCGGCAGGTCATGGTGGCCGCCTGCGCCAGTGCCGCCGGGTTCCTCGCCTTCACGCCGACGAGCTTCGTGGGCGTCGCCCAGCTCGGCCTGATCGCCGGCGTCGGCATGCTGATCGCGTTCGTCTGCACCGTGACCGTGCTGCCGGCGCTGCTGCTGGTGTTCGAGCCAGGGGCCGGGGCGGAGGAGGTCGGCCTCCGGTGGCTGCGTCCGCTCGACGCGCCCCTCGTGCGCTTCCGCAAGCCGGTGCTGCTGACCTGCGCCATGCTGGCGGTCGCCGGCGCGGCGTCGTTGCCGCGCCTCGTGTTCAACAGCGATCCGTTGGACACCAAGGACCCCACGACGGAGGCGGTCCGCACGCTGCACGCCTTGATCGAGGACCCCGTTGCCAACCCCTACACGATGGAGGCGCTGGAACCGTCCGCGGCCGCCGCCGCCCGCTTGGCGGACCGGCTGCGCGCCTTGCCGCTGGTGGACAGCGTGCTGACGCTCCGCAGCTTCGTGCCGGAGGACCAGGCGGAGAAGCTGCCGCTGATCGCCGACGCGGCGACGCTGCTGGGGCCGACCCTGGACGTGGACGCAGGCCCTGAGCGCCCGGACGCCGCGGCGTTGCGCGACGCCGCGCAGTCCGCGGCGGTCAAGCTGGACGGGGTGCGGGACAAGCTGCCGGAGGGCAGCACGCTTTCGGCGATCGCCGGCGACCTCAAAACGCTGGCCGGGGCGTCCGATCCCATCCTGCTGGCCGCCGACGCCGCGCTGACCCGGTTCCTGCCGATGCAGCTCGACCGGCTGCGCCGGGCGCTCGCCGCCAAGCCGGTCACGGAAGCCGACGTTCCGCCCGACATCGCTTCCGACTGGGTGCTGCCGGACGGCCGCGCCCGGCTGCAGGTGGTGCCGAAGCGGAGCGTCATGGTCGGCGACGGCCTGGCGCGCTTCGTGGCGCAGGTGCAGGAGGTCGCGCCGGACGCGGCCGGCGCCGCCGTTTCCATCACCGCCAGCGCCGCCACCATCGTGAGCGCGTTCCGCGCGGCGGCGGTCTGGGCGCTGCTGGCGATCACGGTGATCCTGGTCGTGGCGCTGCGCCGGGCGGCCGACGTGCTGCTGGTGATGGCGCCGCTGCTGCTGTCGTCCATGCTGACGGTGCTGGCGGCGGTGCTGCTGCCGTTGCCGCTGAACTTCGCCAACATCATCGCGCTGCCGCTGCTGCTGGGGGTGGGCGTGTCGTTCAACATCTACTTCGTCATGAACTGGCGCGCGGGTCGCCAGCATCCCCTGGGTTCGGCCACGGCACGCGCCGTGCTGTTCTCCGCCCTGACCACGGCCACGGCCTTCGGCTCGCTCGCGCTGTCGCGTCACCCCGGCACGGCGAGCATGGGGGCGCTGCTGCTGCTCAGCCTGGGCTGCACGCTGCTGACCACGCTGCTGTTCGTCCCGGCGCTGCTGGCGCAGGTGCCGCGCCGGGCTTGATGGCGCTACGGCGGCGGCTGGGCCGCCTGCCGCCAGATCTCCGGGATGGCGTCCCACAAAGCGCGGTTGCCCGCCCGCACCTGCGGGCTGGGATGGGCGCTTTCCAGCACGCGCAGCCCGCCCAAGACGCTGTGCAAGACGGGACGCGCCCGCGCCGCGGTCCGGCCGACGAGCACGGCGGTGTGCAGCCGGGGCAGCAAGGCGAGGGCATGCGGCAATTCCTGCAGCCCGGCAGCCCGCTCCGCCGCCGTGACGGCGATGGAGCCGTTCCACCATGGGATGACGTTCCAGATGGTCGTGTCGCGCCGCGGCAGGCCCGCTTCCAGCATGAAGCGGTGCAGCGCCTTGGGGGTTTCGCCGCCGTTGTCCCGGCTGATGAAGCCGGTGTCCTTACCGGCTTCCAGGGAGGCCGCCGCCTGCGGGCCGGGCTTTTCCAGCAGGAACAGCACCTGCGCTTCCGTGCCGCCGTCCAGGGGGTCGAAGTCCGGCACGTCCACGTTTGGGCGTCGCAAACGGGCGACGTAGGCGGCAAGGGGCGCCATGTGCGGCAGGGCCAGCAGGGCGCGGCGCTGCTGCCGGCCCGCCGGGTCGCGCAACGCGCCGGGCGGACCGAGAAGCGGCTGCAACGTCGATGGGTTTGAAAAACGGCCTGGAACGTGGGGGCGCTCCAGGCCGCGAGTTGCATGGAAACTACTTGGAAGCGGGCTGCGGTATGGTCTTGTCGAAGGCCCCCGAGGGCTGGCCGCCCGAGGACCCGCTCGGCGCCGCCGGCGCGTTCTGCCCGGCCCCGCTCGGCGTGGCGCTTGGTGAGCCTCCCACGCCGGTGCCGCCGACGACGCCGGTCGGCGGGGCGCCGGGCGACAGGGTGGCGGCGCCGGACGGAATGCTGTTTGAAGGCTCCGGCGCGCTGTTGCTGGCGTTGGGCGCGGGCGGGGTCTGCGTTGCGCCGGATTGGGCCAGCGCCGGGCCGGCAATCAGCCCGGCGCTCAGCATCGTGGCGGCAAAGGCTGTCAGGACGGCTTTATGCAAGGTGGAACTCCCTGAAGTTTATGCGGGGCACAACGGCAAACGGGTGCCGGAGCCGTTTCCGGACGCTGTTAACCGGCCAAGCGGCGTTGGGTTCGCCCGTGTCCGGGCCTGGCACAAAGATTTGTTGCGCCCACCAATCCCGGCCCGGCGCGCCGCGGCAGATCATTGCAGCGATGTGGCACGCCACCGCCGCGTTTCGTGCAACTGTCCGGCCTCCTGGCGCGATTTCCTTCAACCGTTGAATGAGGAAAGCCATCATGTCCGCTCGAAGCACCATCAGCGCCCTGGCCCATAGCCGCCAGGCCAACCAATTGCGGGAACAACTGCAGGGCCTGCTGCCGGACAGCGCCAAGCCCGCCCTTGAGGCCGCGCAGGGGGAGGCGGGCGCCGGCCTGCGGACGCTGATCGACTACGCCACGCTGGCCGCGGAGTACGGCCAACCCATCTTCAGCCTGGTGCAGCGGCTGGCCGGGCGCGCGCCCGCCGAGGCCGTCCGGGCCGCGCTCCCACCGCCGCCCCCGCCCCGCAGCGTTTGGCGTCCGGTCCTGGCCGTCGGCCTCATCGTGGGCATCGCGGCGTTCGCCTACGGCTACGGGGTGTCCAGGACGGCCCGGAGCAGCGTCCGCAATGCCTGACACCAGCTTCCCGCTCGACGCCGCGGCGCCGCCGCGCCCGGCCGTGGAGGTCGGGTCCGCGCCGGTGGCCGACTCGTCCCGCGGCATGACGCTGTTCGTCATGACGGTGGCCACGCTTTACTTCGGCCGGGAAGTGCTGGTGCCGATCACGCTGGCCTTGCTGCTGGCCTTCGTGCTGGCCCCGCTGGTCGGGCTGCTGCGGCATTGGCGGCTCGGCCGGGTGCCGTCGGTGCTGCTTGCCGTGCTGCTCGCGGTGGGCCTCATTCTCGCCATCGGCGGCGTGATCGGCTCGCAGCTGGCGGACCTCACTACCAATCTGCCGCAGTACGCGCAAACGGTCGAGAACAAGATCGCGACGATCCGCCGGGTCACGGTCGGCCGGCTCTCGGCCCTGACGGAGAAGATCGGCAGCCACGCCGGGCCGGCGGCCGACGCGCCGCAGGGGCCGCAAGCGCCTGCCGCGCCGCAGGCCGCGCCGGCGTCCAACGTCCTGCCGTCAACCTCCTCGCCGCTTGAACTCGCGCAGCGCTACTTGTCGCCCGTGCTGTCGCCGTTGGCGACGTTCGGCATCGTGTTCATCGTGGCGATCTTCGCGCTGCTGCAGCAGGAGGACCTGCGCGACCGGTTGATCCGGCTGTTCGGCACCACGGACCTGCACCGGGCGACGGTGGCCATCGACGATGGCGGGCGGCGGCTCAGCCGGTACTTCCTCACCCAGCTTTGCATCAACACCGGCTTCGGCTGCCTGATCGGCCTCGGCCTGTTCTTCATCGGCGTGCCGAACCCGGTGCTTTGGGCCATCCTTTCGGCGCTGCTGCGCTTCGTGCCCTATATCGGCGCGCTCATCTCGGCGCTGCTGCCGGTGGCGCTGGCCGCCGCGGTCGCGCCCGGGTGGTCGATGCCGCTCTGGACCCTCGGGCTGTTCCTCGTCGCGGAGGGCGTGACCAGCCAGGCCATCGAGCCGCTGGTGTATGGGCACAGCACCGGGCTGTCGCCGTTTTCGGTGATCGTGGCGGCGATCTTCTGGTCATGGATCTGGGGTCCCGTCGGCCTGATCCTGTCCACGCCGCTCACGCTCTGCCTGGTCGTGCTGGGGCGCCATGTTGACCGGCTGGAGTTCCTGGACGTGCTGCTGGGCGACACCCCGGCGCTGACGCCGATGGAGAACTTCTACCAGCGCCTGCTCGCCGGCGACCCCGACGAGGTGCTGGAGGAAGCGGAACGGACGCTGAAGCAGCGATCGCTCTCGACCTACTACGACGAGGTGGCGCTGAAGGGCTTGCAGCTCGCGGCCAAGGACAGCCAGCGCGGCGTGCTGACCCATGGGCAGCTTGAGCACGTGAAGCACACCATCAAGGCCCTGGTGGACGAACTGAGCGGACACGACGACGTGGCCCCGAAAGCCAAGCCGGCGCAGCCCGACGACACCGCGCTGGCCCCGGCGCCGGAACGGCGCGCGCTGCCGAACAACCCGACGCCGGACGGGGGCGCGCCCACGGGGGCGGAGCTGCCGCCGGCCTGGCGAGGCGAGGCGCCCATCCTGTGCCTGTCCGGGCGCGGGCCGCTGGACGAGGCGGCATCGACGATGCTGGCGCAGCTTCTCGGCAAGCACGGCATGGGCGTCCGCCTTTTGCCCTATGAGGCGGCGTCGCGGGAACGGATGGACATGCTCGACGTGGAGGGCGTGGCGATGGTGTGCATCTCCTACCTCGACATCGCCGGCACGCCTGCGCACCTGCGCTACCTGATGCAGCGGCTGCGGCGGAAGCTGCCGAAGGGTGCGCCGATCCTGGTCGGCCTTTGGCCTGGCGAGGACGCGGCGCTGACCGACCGGACCGTGCAAACGGAGATCGGGGCGGATTATTTTACGAGTTCGCTTCGCGATACGGTGGATGTCTGCTTGAAGGTGGCGCGGGGCGGGTCCTGAGCCGGCTTGCGCGGCGGAGGAAGTCTTATACGGCAGAAATCTTCCCAACGGAGCTGTCCAAGCGTCCTCTTCCAGAGTTAGACTTCAGCTTACACCCTTGAAGAAGGCCGAGGCGAACGCACCGCCTGCCAAGCGGCTGCCATCAGAAGGACGGAACGCCGCGCTATGTAGCCAAGTATGTAGCTTCGTGCTCACTGTATCCCGGGGCAAGCCAAGGAACGACGGACGATAAAGATCGACATGATCGCGACCGAAGCGCCTGCGAGGATATCGACGAGATAATGGCCACCATCGGGAGAGATGGCAACCAACATGACGATGCTGATCAGAACTGACGGACATAAGAGCCAATACCGATGTCTCGCCGAGTATGGCAAGATGAGAGTTCTAACTTAGGATAGTGATGATTGTCCGGCACGCTGCTGCTTTGTTCGGATGGAAGCTGATGCTGGCTGCGGCTAGGTTACGGTGCAAGCGGTGCGGGGGTGCCGACCACAGCAGGAGCGGGGTGGTGCGCGGCCACCAGCGCTACCGCTACCGGGCCTGCGGGTGCCACTTCACCGACAGCCCTGCGCGCGGCAAGCCTGCCGCCATGAAGGCGCTGGCGGTTCTGCTGTATGGCATGGGCGGCATGAGTTTCAGCATGATCGGCCGCGTGCTGGGGGTGAGCGATGTTGCGGTGCTGAAGTGGGTGCGCGCCGAGGCGTCGGCCTTGCCGGAGCCGGAGGTGGGGGCCGCCGTGGTGACGGTGGAGGTGGACGAGATGTGGCACTTCCTGAAAAAAAGTCTGCCAAGCTCTGGGTCTGGCGCGCCTATGACGTGGATCAGCGGCGCACCGTGGCCTGGATGCTGGGTGGGCGTGATGATGCAACCTGCCGACGCTTGCTCGACAAGGTCGGGCTGAACGGCAAGGTGTTTGTCACGGACGATTGGGAGGGCTATCACCGGCTGATCCCGGACGAACAATTGTTCACCGGCAAGGACCTGACGTTCCCCATCGAGCAAGACAACAGCAACATCCGTCACTGTCTTGCACGGTTCCGGCGCCGGACCAAGGTGGTGTCCAAGTGCCGCACCATGGTGGACCTGTCGCTGCGTCTGTTGCACCACCTGCAAGACCCAAAGCCTACGCCAGCTACGCCCAACGACTTGCAGCTCTCTTCGGTTAGAACTCTCGTAATGTCAATGGTTTTCGCGTCCACAAAAATCCAATCGCGCTTATGCTCAGACAGAAGCCCAGTTTGTTACACTATCCAGGCACAGGCAACAGCGTCCACCCGATCTAAGTTCCAGACAGCGCGTCCTGCCAAGCATTCCTCGGCCTGCCGCCGCCTTAAGCCGCTCCGCGCAAGGGATTGACAACCTGAAGC
>CAXTUO010000124.1:0-8240 GCA_964247175.1 uncultured Acetobacteraceae bacterium
CCTCCAGTCCTTGCAGGTGGGCCTGTTCACCACGCCGGCGGATGGAACGCCAGAGCGCTTCGGCTCCGGCGCGCGGCTGACACGCAACGGACGCGCTTTCAACACTTTCGAGAATGGAAGCGGCCGGCCAGGCGCCGGATACGACCTGCCGCGGAGCCACATCCACTTCGGCGGAGTCGCCAAGTCCATGGTCCTGTCTTTGCGGGCGAAGACGCGACACGTGCGCCACTGCATTCCGATTGTTGGCCTGGTTTGTGTCGGAGCATCGTCCGCACTGGCCCAAGCGACTGATGTCCCAGCAGTGCCGGCACCGACCTTGAAGTTGACGCCTCAAGCTGTTCCTGCGGTTGATGCGGCTGCGGGCGTAAAGCCGGTGCCGACCGTGAACCTGAACTCGCCCGCACGCTTCGACAACTTGGGCGTGAGGGGGTGGAACCTTGCCTTTCCCTCATATGGCGAAACGCTGACGCAGGACATCGGCGGCTACCGTACGAAGCTCGCAAGCTACGGCATCGGCTTTGAGTCACTCAACGTCGGCCAGCTGTCATACAATCTTCTGAACACGCCACGGTCGACAAATGGGCGACAGGCCTACGTCGGTCAGCAGCTTACCGCCACCGAGCAGTTCGTTCCGCTCGTGCAGGTCGATCTCAGCCGCTACGGCATTCCCGACGGCCAGGTCAACATTGGTGCCGTGATCCCGTTGAGCACAAACCCAATGTTCACTCCCCGGAACACGGCAATTTATGATCTGAACTACTATCAGACATTCTTTAACAGAAAACTTGAGGTGAAAGCCGGCATCATATCAAACGGGCAGGAATTCGTCGGATTCTATACTGGTGGCCAGATCGCCGGCACCATCTTCGGCCCTTCAGCGGTCATTCCGATCGAGGTTGGCCTATCCTCTGCAGCAGCGTATGGCGCCAACTTCACCTTGAACGTCACCGACCACATCTACAACAAGTTCGGAATCCAGCGCGCCACCAGCCCAACTCCCAACACCGTCTTCGATGAGAGCCAGCAAAATCCGAGCGGATTCCGCTTCACCGAACCGGGGCACGGCGTCGTCTACATCAACGAGGTCGGGTACAAGGACACGGTATCCGGCCTGTATCACACTTGGGTCCGTGCCGGAGGCATCTACAACACGTCGGAGTTCAGGAATTACCGAACCGGCGGGAAGGACACCAACGGAGCTTTCTACATACTGGGCGATCAGCAGATCTGGCAACCGGTCAAGTCGGGACCGGCCCGCGCCCTCGGACTCTATGCGGGGTTCTCCGTGAACTATGCACCGTCCGACCTCAATGCCTTTTACCAGTACTACGAGGCACGTCTTTATGGGGTTGGCCTGGTGCCAGGCCGCCCGCGCGATCTCGCCGGGATCGTCGCAACCTACAACGTGTTCAGCCCCGCCTTGCGGGAAACCGTCAACAGGGCGAGCCTGCGGACGAACACCTTCGCGCGTTCCGACTCGACGTCCGTAACATTGTCGTATTCGGCGCGCATCGCGGCCGGCCTGTATGTTACGCCCGCTCTCACCTATTCCGACCATCCAAGCTTCCAGTATGTCAAAAAGGAGGGAAGCGCTCTCAATGCGCGGATTGGCCTGACGACACTTTTCTGATCGAACTGCACGCTCGCTCGGTTCGCATGAGCCACTTTGGCAAACGGTCCAAGTGTCCGACATGTTGAGATGCGCAGGTAGCAGCCTCGCCGACAACATGCTGCATGCGTCGCTGGCGGCGCAGGGATGCACGGCGTGAAAACGTCCCCTGCCACCGGTGCCGCAACGCGGCACCGGCACGACGCCGCGAGTTGGCCAACTTGCGCCAGCGCAGCGCCTCCCCGGCCTGGATCAGCGGCACCGCGGTTGCGGCATACGCAGCGGAGGCATGCAGGAGCAACCGCGTCGCACAAAGGGAAGAACAGGTGATGATAAGCCTGACACAAGGGTTGCACCGCTCATTGCAGCAGACATCCGGTTCGACCGCGACGGTGTCCGGCGACCGCCGCCAAACCTTCGCGACGCTGGGCGAGCGGGTCGCACGCCTGGCAAGTGCGCTCTGCAGCGCCGGCATGGCCGCAGGAGACCGGGTCGGCATGCTCGCCCTCAACTCCGACCGATACCTTGAATACTACCTCGCCACGATGTGGGGCGGGGGTGTCGTCAACCCCTGCAACATCCGTTGGAGCCCTGTCGAGATCGCGACCTCGCTGGACGATTGCGAAACCCGAATCCTCATCGTCGACGACGAGTTCATCCGGATGCTGCCGGAGTTGCGGCAGCGTTCGCGCTGCCTGACGACGGTTGTCCATGCCGGCGAGGGGACGCCACCCCCCGCAACCCTGTCCTACGAGGCGCTGCTGGCCGGCGCGGAGCCGATCGAAGACGCCAACCGACAAGGCGGCGACACCGCCGGCATCTTCTACACGGGCGGCACCACCGGAACTCCGAAGGGGGTGATGCTGAGCCATGGCAACATCTTCGCCAGCTCGCTTGCCCTGGCTGCGGCGGTCGGCCGCATGGCGGGTTCGGTTTGCCTCCACGGGGCGCCGATGTTCCACATGGCGGACACGATGGTCACGTTCAGCCAAGTCATCTGCGGCGGTGCGCACGTGATGATCCCACGCTTCGCGCCGGAAGCTGCCCTGCGGGCATTGCAGGACGAGGGCGTGACGATCACCCTGCTGGTCCCGCTCATGATCCAAATGCTCGCCGATCACCCAGCCCGGCACATGTTCAACTGCTCGCGCTTGGCCACGATGCTCTACGGAGCCTCGCCGATGAGCGAACCGGTGCTGCGCCGGGCCATGGCGGCGTTTCCGCAAGCGGAGTTCGTCCACGCCTATGGCATGACGGAGCTTTCGCCGCTCGCCACCCTGCTGCCGTTTGCGGAGCACCTCCGCGAGGGCAGGCTGCGGTCGGCCGGCCGCGCTGCGGCCTGCACCGAGGTCCGGATCGTCGGCCCGGACGGGCGCGAGGTGCCGCGTGGCACCGTGGGCGAGGTCGCCGTGCGAGGCCCGAACGTGATGCAGGGCTACTGGAACCGCCCCGAACTGACGGCGGCCAGCGTGCGCGACGGCTGGATGCACACCGGCGACGGTGCCTACATGGACGACGACGGGTTCATCTACGTCGTGGATCGGCTCAAGGACGTGATCGTGACCGGAGGCGAGAACTGCTGCAGCATCCATCCGTCGCCATGTGCGCGGTGATCGCCGTGCCCGATGCGCACTGGGGCGAGCGCGTCCACGCGGTCATCGTGCCGAAGGAGGGGACCGATCCATCGGAGGAGGCCATCGTCGCCCACTGCCAGTCCCTGATCGCACGCTACAAGTGCCCCCGCAGCCTGGAATGGCGTGACAGCCTGCCGATCTCGGGCGCCGGCAAGATCCTGAAGGCGGCGCTGCGGGAGCCGTTCTGGAAAGACGTTACCAGCAAGGTGAACTAGGCCAGCCGTGCTTGATAGGGAGGAAAGGACGATGAACAAGAATGGCCGGGCAGGCCCGCTCGCAGGCGTCCGCATCGTCGAGTTCGCCGGCATCGGTCCCGGGCCGTATGCGGCGATGCTGCTGGCCGACATGGGAGCCGACGTCATCAGGGTCGCCCGGAAGGGCGCGCCTCCCATTTCTCGCAACGAGGTCATGTTGCGCAACCGGCCCAGCATCACCCTCGACCTGAAGCAGCCCGGCGACGCGGCGACCGCGATGCGGCTGCTCGAAGCGGCAGATGGCTGCATCGAGGGCTTCCGCCCAGGAGTGATGGAGCGCCTGGGCCTCGGGCCCGAGCCAGCCCTGCTGCGCAACCCGAAGCTGGTTTACGGCCGCATGACCGGCTGGGGACAGACCGGCCCGCTGGCGCACACGGCCGGCCACGACATCAACTACATCGCCATCACGGGCGCCCTGAACGCCATCGGTCCTGCCGAGGGCAAGCCGCAGATACCGCTGAACCTTCTGGGGGACTTCGGCGGCGGGTCCATGTTCCTCGTCATGGGCCTGCTCGCCTGCATCATCGAGGCACGGCAATCGGGGAAGGGGCAGGTCGTCGATGCCGCCATCACCGACGGCGTGGCGAGCCTGACGGCCATGTTTTCCTGGCTCCGGTCGGCCGGGATGTGGGCCGACCGCCGGGAGGCCAACTTCCTCGACGGGGGCGCGCATTACTACAATGTCTACGCCTGCTCCGATGGCCTGCATGTGGCCGTCGGCGCGATCGAGCCTGCCTTCTACGCCGAGTTGTGCCGCCGCGCCGGCGTTGACGACGACATCGCGGGCGCACAGGAGAACCAGGCGGCTTGGCCGGGCTTCAAGGCTCGGCTGGACGCGCTGTTCCGAACCCGGACGCAGGCCGAATGGTGCGACCTGCTGGAAGGCACGGATGCGTGCTTCGCGCCCGTGCTGGACTGGACGCAGGCCCAGGCGCATCCGCACAACCAGGCGCGCAGCACCTTTGTCGAGGTCGACGGCGTGAAGCAGCCAGCGCCAAGCCCGCGCTTCTCGCGCACTCCGGCAGGGACGGTTCAAGCGCCGCCCACCCTCGACGCCGAACGCAAGGCGGTCCTGGCTGCTTGGGGGATAGCCGGAGATTTATAGCATGGTTCCCTGCAACGTTCGGCGCCGCCGGTCGCAAGGTCTGCGCCAGGATCGCGTCGAAGGGCACGTTTCGCAATGAGGGATCAAATGACGGACAACCGCTTCGTGTCCTTTGCCGACCGCGTTCTTGAGCATTCGGAGGCGACACCGGACCAACGTGCCGTCGTGTGCGACGGCCAGGCGCTCACTTACGGCATGCTGGCGTCCAAGGCGCGCCGCTGTGCCGGGCGCATCCAGGCTTTGGGATTGAAGCCCGGCGGCGCTCAACGCGTCGGGGTGCTCGCTTCCAACAGCCTTGACTTCGCCGTCGTCGTGATGGCCTGCCAGTTAGCTGGCGTGCCGGTCGTCCCTTTGCCGGTGCTGGTGGTGTCCAGCGCGCAGGCGGCGATGATCGAGGACTCCAACGTGGTCGTGCTGTTTCACGACAACGACCGCGCCGAGAAGGCGCACGCAGCGATTGATCGCCTGAGCAACCGTGCAAAACTGCTCCTTGTCGCCATCGGAGTGGCCGATGCGCCGACAGCCGACGCTTCCAGCCTTCTCGAAAGGTGGCTTGATGCCGAAGTGTCGCCTTTCACTCCGGTTACGGTCGAAGACGATTGGGTTTCCGACTTGATCTACAGCTCGGGAACCACTGGAAATCCCAAGGGGATCACGCAAAGCTACGGTGGCCGCAAGGCGCAGTGCGTCAGCCTTGCTCGGCTCGGCCTCACCAACGGGAGCGCACTGGTCAACACGGTCGGCCTTTACTCGAACTTTGGGCTGTCGGCCTTGCTGCTGGCCCTTTGGTGGGGCGGAACGTATTTCATGATGCGCAAGTTCTCGGGGCAGGCCACTGCCGACATCTTCTTGCATGAGGAGATCGAGATGGCTTGGTTCGCACCGGCGACGCTGATCCGCACCATGGAGGCAACCGGCTTCGAGGCGATCCGCGGCAAGCCATGCAGCAAGCTCTGCGCCGGCGCTCCTCTCAGCCAGGCGGAGAAGCAGCGGGTCCTGGATAGCTGGCCGGGTCCATTCTACGAGGTGTATGGCCAGACCGAGACGGGCACGCTGACCTTGTTCGCCATGCACTCCGCGCCGGCGAGCAAGCTGGGATCGGTCGGAACCGTGCTGCCCACGGTGTCGGTCCGCATCATCGACGATGCCGGGCAAGTCGTCCCGGCCGGCGAGGAAGGCGAGATCGTCGGCCACTCCACCACGCTGATGTCGGGGTATCACGAGCGCGAGGAAGCCAATGCGTCGGTGCATTGGCGGGACGAGGCAGGGCGCCTGTACGTCCGCACGGGAGACGTCGGGAAGCTGGACAGCGACGGCTACCTTTGGCTGTGCGACCGCAAAAAGGACATGATCATCTCTGGCGGCTACAACGTCTATCCCGCCGACATCGAGCGCGCGTTCCACGATCATCCCGCGGTTTTCGAGGTTGCGGTCGTCGGCTTCGCTTCCGCCCGCTGGGGAGAAACGGCGGTCGCCTTCGTGATCCTGGGTGAGGAGGCAGAAGCGGATGAGGATGAGCTTCGCGCATGGGTCAATTCCCGCGTCGGCTCCGTGCAGCGGGTGGCTGCGGTGAAGATCCTTTCTGACCTGCCAAGAGGAGCAATGGATAAGGTTCTGAAACGCGAGCTGCGGGAAAGGTTCGTGGGCACGATTGGCCTTTTGCCCTGACGACCGGCATTCCTCGATGGCAGGCACATAGCCCCGATATGCTGGCGAGCCTATTTGGCTGCGCCCAGGTGACAGATAGGGAGAACGACATCATGCTGGAGCCTCAATCCCAAGCCGTGGTCGACGCGATGAACGCCAGCGGTGTACTTCCCTTCAGGCAGTTCAGCGCAACGGAGGCGCGCAAGCGGATCCTCGCCTTGCGCGCGAAGAAGGCAGCCGTTCCAGAGCATGAGATGTGGGACGTATTCGAGGAAACGATCAGCACAACGGATGGCAGCTTCCGCGTCCGGGTCCTCGAGCCACGCGTGCCGCGCACGGGAGAATCGATGCCGGCTGTGATCTATTTTCACGGAGGAGGCTTCTTCGCTGGTGGGCTTGACGAGACCGATCCTATCGTTCGCCAGATTGCCAAGCAGGCGGATGCGGTGGTGATCAACGCCGATTACCACCTTTCTCCCGAGGCGAAGTTCCCCGTCGCGGTCAACGATGCGTATGCGACGTTGTGTTGGGTTGCCAAGAACGCATCCGGGCTCGGCATCGACCCCGAAAGGATCGTCGTTGCGGGGGACAGCGCCGGCGGAAACCTGACGATCGTGGCATGCCTTATGTCGCGTGAATTGAATGGACCATCGGTCAGGTTCCAGGTGCCCATTTACCCCAGCCTCGATCTTCGAGAAAGGCCGAACTACGAATCTCGTGTGAAATGGGGCCGCGGGAATTACATACTCGACAACGACGATATAGAGTGGATGCGCGGTTATTACCTCAACAAGGACAGCGAAAGCGAGGACTGGCATGCTTCGCCGATCCTGGCGAAATCCTATTCGGGCCTTCCTCCCGCACTTGTGGTCACGGCAGATCACGATCCCTTGGTTGACGAGGGCAAGCTGTATGCGGACCGCCTTTCAGCAGATGGGGTTGGCGTCGAGTATGCCTGCTTCGAGGGAACGTTCCATGGCTTCATAGGCTATGCGAGCGCCCTTGACGTGGGCACCCGGGGAATGGCGCTGATCTGCGACCGGATCAGGCAAGCTGTTGCGAAGTGACTGCTTCCGGACGTTCGTGCCACCAAGAACTCCTTCGTGATCTCGGCCGGTGGGCGCGTTGCTGGAGATCACGGGTGCGCCTGAGTGTCCGTTCGGGGACATGTTGGACCGCCCGGGTCGGTTGTGCCTCCGGACAGATGAGGATGTGTGCACTGGTTGCTCAACGCAGGTGCAGCGGTCCGGCTTGGGCCAATTGCCAAGTGAACAGACGAGCCGGCCGATTGTAGCCGTTCCGGCCCACAGTGGCGCTCAATCCGGCTGCGGCATCCCGTGCGGCACCACGGTGCTGACGATGCTCTGGTCCAGCGTCTCGTAGCCGGCGTAGTCGATGGTGGCGTACAGCTCGGCCCGGGTCTGCATGGCGTCGATCATGTTGTGCGTGCCGCCGTCCCGCCGGATCGCGGCATACAGGGTTTCCGACGCCTTGGCCGAAACGCGCATGGAGCTGACGGGCCAGATCACCATGCGGTAGCCCATGGCCTCGAACTCGGCGGCGGTGAAGAACGGGGTGCGGCCGAACTCCGTCATGTTGGCGAGCAGCGGCACCCCCGGCATCCGGCGCGCGAACTCGCGGAACATCTCGGCGGAGTACAGCGCCTCCGGGAAGATCGCGTCGGCGCCGGCCTCCATATACAGCTTGGCGCGGGCCACGGCGCCGTCCATGCCCTCGCTCGCGGCGGCGTCGGTGCGGGCCAGGATGTAGAGGTGCCGCCGCGCCTTGCGGGCCGCCGCGACCTTGGCGGCCATGTCCTGCGGGTCCGCGAGCTTCTTGTCGTTCAGGTGCCCGCACTTCTTGGGCAGCAACTGGTCCTCGATGTGCACCGCCGCCGCGCCGGCATCCTCGAAGGAGCGGACCATGCTCATGACGTTCAGCGCCTCGCCGTAGCCGGTGTCGCCGTCCACCAGCACCGGCAGCGCGCTGGC
>CAXTUO010000125.1:0-946 GCA_964247175.1 uncultured Acetobacteraceae bacterium
CCGCCCCCAGCGCCCCCAGCGCAACCACCGCACCTGGGAAGCTGCCCCGGTTACCTCGGTCAGCCGTTAAGATCCTGCGATACATGACGAAAAAGGATGCGGAGCGCGATTTTCTTGCTTTCTCTCCTATGACTATCGAGGGGCTGATCTACAACTTGATATTCACCGTGGTAGAGAAGATCAAGTCTGTAATAGAGAGCATCGAAAAAGCTGGTCCAGGCGGAATGGAAAAGATTGAGTATCCAGAAGAGGCCGTTCATGAAATCCTAACGAACGCCGTTCTTCACAGAGACTATAATGTGGCTGCGGATGTCCAGGTGCGAACTTTTGATAACCGTGTGGAGATCGAGAGCCCAGGTCGGTTGCCAGGACACGTGACGGTGCAAAACATCACCAAGACGCAGTTTGCTCGGAACCCAAAGCTTATTAGACTGGTGAATAAGTTTCCTGACCCACCAAATAAGGATGTTGGAGAGGGACTGAATACTGCTTTTAAGGCTATGAGAAAGCTCCGCCTTAAGCCGCCAGTGGTAGAGGAAGGCGAAGGCACTGTTCTCGTCACTCTAAACCACGAGAGCCTGGCCTCGCCGGAACAGGTTGTGTTGGCATACCTGACAAGCGAACCAGAGATCACAAATGCCATCTCCCGAGAGTTGACCGGCATCAAATCTGAAAACTCAATGAAGCAGGTATTCTACAAATTACGCGATACTGGACAACTGGAGCAAACGCCAAAAGTGAAAGGTAAAAAACCATCTCGGCGGCGCCCTTAAACGTTCAGGTCGGTAAGAGAGATAGTCATTCCCATGCGCGGGTTTACGGTATTATAACCCGAGGGTCGAACTGACAAGGACGATCACTCGCCAACCCACCTCTACGCCCCCACCAACTCCCCCACCCCAACACACCCCGCCCTCCCCCCCCGCCCCCCCCCCCGCCCCCCCCC
>CAXTUO010000125.1:956-8190 GCA_964247175.1 uncultured Acetobacteraceae bacterium
ACTGATGCGCAACCAACTACCTGCCAACCCACCCCTACGCCGCCACCGTCTCCCCTACCCGCACACACCGCGCCGTCCGCCCCGGCCCCACCCCCTGCTCCGCCGGGATCCCCGCACTACAAGCCCCCACCGCCGCCGGACACCGCGCCGCAAACGCGCACCCCGGCGGCGGCCGCCGCAAATCCGGCGGACTCCCAGGAATGCCTGGCGTCTCCGCCCCATCCGCCCGCACCACGGAAGCCAGCAACCCCCGCGTATAAGGATGCGCCGGACGCCGCAGCACGTCCCGAACCGGCCCCTGCTCAACGATCTGCCCGGCATACATCACCGCCACCCGGTCCGCGACCTCCGCCGCCACGCCCAGGTCGTGCGTGACCAGCACCATGCCCATGCCCAACTCCCGCTGCAGCGCGCGCAGCAGCACCAGGATCTGGATCTGCACCGTGGCGTCCAGCGCCGTCGTCGGCTCGTCCGCCAGCAGCAGGCGCGGGCGGCAGGCCAGCGCCATGGCGATCACCACCCGCTGCCGCAGCCCGCCCGACAGCTCGTGCGGATAGGCGTCCAGCCGCCGCGCCGCGTCCGGCACGCGCACGAGGTCCAGAACCTCCAGCGCCCGGGCACGGGCGGCAGCGCGGGTGCCGCCCCGGTGCTGCAACACGCTTTCGGCAATCTGCTGGCCCACGGTATAGACCGGGTCGAGCGCGGTCATCGGCTCCTGGAACACCATCGCCGCCGTGCCGCCGCGCAAGGCACGCAGCGCCCGGCCCCCAAGCCGCGCCACCTCCTGCCCCTCCACCCGTATGCCACCGGCAACGCGCGCCTGCGGCGGCAACAAGCGCAGCAGCGCCCGCATGGACACGCTCTTGCCCGAGCCGCTTTCGCCGAGCAGGCACAGCACCTCGCCGGGCATGACATGGAGGCTCACGCCCCGCACCGCCTGCACCGCGTCCGGCCCGGCGCCGAACTGCACCCGCAGGTCGTCCAGTTCCGCGAGCGGCCCGCCCGTCATGCCGCGAGCGCCGAGGCGGAATGGCCGGAGCCGGGGTGCACCATGTGGCACGCCGCCTGGTGCCCGTCCCCCCATGCCGGCGAGGGCGTCCGGTCGGCGCAGACCAGCTCGGCATGGGGGCAGCGGGTGCGGAAGCGGCAGCCGCTCGGCGGGTTGGCCGGGGATGGCGGGTCGCCGACGATGGGCGCCGTCTCCACCCGGCGGTCCGGGTCCATGCTGAGGCGCGACGCGAGCAGCGCCCGCGTGTAGGGGTGCAGCGGGCGCGCGAACACGTCATCGGCCGGCCCGCTCTCGGCGACGCGGCCCAGGTACATCACCAGCACCCGGTCGCTGACATGCCGCACCACCGCCAGGTCATGCGAGATGAACACGTAGGTGAGGCCAAGCTCCCGTTTCAGCCGGGCCAGCAGGCTGAGCACCTGCGCCTCCACCGACTTGTCCAGCGCGCTCACCGCCTCGTCCAGGATCACCAGGCGCGGCTGCAAGGCCAAGGCGCGTGCGATGTTGACCCGCTGCTTCTGCCCGCCCGACAGCTCGTGCGGGTAGCGGGGGCCGAACTGCACGGGGTCGAGGCCCACCCGGCGCAGCGCCTCGTCCGCCTCCGCCGCCGCCTCCCGGGGACCGCGGCCCAGCACGCGCGGGCCGAACGCCACGCTGTCCCGCGCCGGCATGCGGGGATTGAGCGAGCTGGCGCTGTCCTGGAACACCATCTGCGCCTGCCGCCGCAGGTCCTTGAGCGTGATGCCGCGCGGCGCGCCCACGGCGTCGCCATCGAACACCAGCTCGCCCTCGTCCGGGCGGACCAAGTGCAGCAGCAGCCGGGCCAGCGTGCTCTTGCCGCAGCCGCTTTCGCCGACGACGCCGAGCGTCTCGCCCTTCGCCACGGTGAACGACACGCCGTCCACCGCGCGCACGGCGCCGCCGCCGGGAATGGGGAAGTGCTTGCGCAAGCCGGCCGCGACCAGCATGGGCTGCGCCGGGCCGCCGCGGTCCTGTGCCGCGCCGCTCACCGCAGCCGCACGTCCATGGCGGAGCGCAGGCCGTCGCTCACCAGGTTGAAGCACATGCTGGTGACGAAGATCGCCGCCCCCGGCACGGCGCAGACCCAAGGCTGCACGTAGATCGCCTGGCGCAGCGTGGACAGCATCAAGCCCCAATCCGGCACCGGCGGACGCACGCCCAGTCCCAGGAACGACAGGCCGGACGCCAAAAGGATGCTGACGCTGACCAGGCTCGACGCATACACCAGCACCGGCGCCAGCACGTTGCCGAGCAGGTGGTGCCGCACGATCATCAGGTGCCCGGCGCCGGTCGCCCGCGCCGCCTCCACGAAATCGAGGCCGCGCACCTGCGTCGTCGCCGTTTCCGCCACCCGGCACACCGCAGGGATGAACACGAGGGCCAGCGCGATGGTGCCGTTCAGCATCCCGCCGCCCATCGCGCCCGAGATCGCGACCGCCAGCAGCACCGAGGGGAAAGCGTAGAACACGTCCATGGTCCGCATCACCAGCGTGCCCACCCAGCCCCCGGCATAGCCCGCCAGCACGCCGAGCGACCCGCCGACCAGCCCGGCGAACACCACGGGACCCACGCCCATCAAGAGCGCGCTGCGCCCGCCGTACAGGATGCGCGCCAGGATGTCTCGCCCCAGCTCGTCCGTGCCCAGCCAATGCCCGCGGGTGCCGAACGGCTTGAGCCGCAGGATGATGCTTTCCTTGTAAGGGTCGAAGGGCGACAGCAGCGGCGCGAACACCGCCGCCAGCACGATGGCCCCCATCAACAGGCAGAACACCACCGTCGCCGGGTCCCGCCGCAGCCGCCGGCCCACCATGCCCCAATAGCCCGGCCGCGGCGGCAGGCGGACCGGCGCCCCCGCCGGCAAGGTGAGCGTTTGCGAGGTCATGCGCGCCGCACCCGCGGGTCCATCGCCGCCTGCAAGAGGTCCACGACCAGGTTCGTCGCGACGAAGATCAGCGCCAGGCTGAGGATCGCGCCCTGCAGCACCGGCACGTCGCGGTTGACGATGGCGCGGCCGAGCAGGGTGCCGCTGCCGGGCCAGGCGAACACCGGCTCGACCAGGATGGACCCGCCCATCAGGTAGCCGAACTGCAGGCCCATCACCGCCAGCATGCCCGGCGCCGCGTTCTTCAAGACGTGGCGCACCACGGCGAACTCCGTCAGCCCCTTGGCCCGCAGCGTGGTCACGAAGTCCTGGCTGCGCACCTCCAGCACCGCGGCGCGCGTGCTGCGGGCGATGATGCCGACCGGCACCAGCGCCAGGGTGATGACCGGCAGCACCAGGTAATGCAGGTCCGCCCAGCACAACAGGGAAAAACCGTCCGACCCGTTCATCCCCATGCCCGAGGCCGGCAGCCAGGACAGCTCGACGGCGAAGACGATGACCAGCACCAGGCCGAGCCAATAGTTCGGCACGCTGACCCCCATCACCGCCGTGCCCGTCACCACCCGGTCCAGCGCCCGCCCCGGTCGCCCCGGCGGCGCGCAGCCCGCCAGCGTCCCCAGCCCCGCGCCCACGATGAAGGAGAGCGGCACCGCGAACACCGCCAGCACCAGGGTGTTGGCGAGCGCGCCGCCCACCTCCAGCGACACCGGGCGCCGGGTCGCGACCGACAGCCCGAAGTCGCCATGCGCCGCGCGCCACAGCCAATGAACGAACTGCACCGGCAGCGGCTTGTCGAAGCCGTAGGCGCGCTTGACGATCTCGATCATCTCCGCGTTGGCGTCGGGCGGCAGCACCGTCTGCAACGGGTCGCCGGGCGCGATGTACACCAGCATGAAGCACACCAGGCTGACGCCAAAGGCGATGGGCAGGGCGTAGAGCAGCCGCCAAAGGACCGTGCGCGCCATCGCGCCCTACTTCGCCACCGTGATCGGCGTCAGGTCCTGGAACCAGCTCTGCGCCTGCACGAATCCCTGCACCTTGGGCGACAGCGCCCGCGGGTTGATGTCGTGCACCACCCAGATCATCACCGCGTCGTCCACCATCTTCTCGTGGATCTGCGTCAGGATGGCTTCCCGCTTCTCCCCGTCGAACTCGTTGAAGGCGGCGGTGATCAGGGTTTCCATGTCCTCCGAGTAGTAATGCCCCCAGTTGCCGCCCTTGGGCGACCACTGCGCCTTCTGCAGGAAGCGGGTCATGCCGTTGATCGGGTCCTGCACGGCGCGGCTGACGTTGATGCCGTCCACGTCCGGCGCCGTTTCCACCCCGCCGCGCGCCAGCGCCAGCAGCGCGTTCCAGTCCATCACCCGCAACGTGACCTCGAACCCCGCCTCCTCCAGCTGCGACTTGATCAGCTCGTTCATCGGCAGCGGCTGCATCTGGCCGGAGCCGGAGGTGCTGATGGCGAAGGTCACCTTGCACGGCACGCAGCCCGCTTCCTTGAGCAGCGCGCGGGCCTTCGGCAGGTCGTACTTGTAGCTGACGGGATGGCCGTAATAGCTGGTGTTGGGCGGCACGTTGGCCGGGCCTTCCTGCGCGATGCCGCCCAGCAGCTCCACGATGTCCGCCCGGTTCAGCGCGTAGTTCGCGGCCCGGCGCACCCGCAGGTCGCGGAACGAGCCGTTCACGAAGTTGAGCTGGTACGACCAGTTGTGCGGGTAGGCGTTGGTGACGATCCTCATGCCCGAGGACTTCAGCCGCGGGATCGCGTCGGGCGTCGGCGCTTCCACGAAATTCACCTGGCCGCTCAGGAGCGCCGCGGTCCGCGTGCTGGCTTCCGGCATCGGCAGCAGCACCAGCCGGTCCTGCTTGGGCACCCGCGCCTTGTCCCAGTAGTCCTTGTTGGGCACCATCTCCAGCCGCTCATGCGGCACCGTGCGGTCGAAGCGGTACGGGCCGGTGCCGGAGGGCTGGCTGGCGTAGGCCGCCCAGTCGTATTTCAGCGCCTCCGCCCGGCAGCGGCTGGTTATCATGATGAAGCTGACCTCGTAGGGGAACATGGAGCTCGGGATCTTGGTCGTGAGCGCCACGGTGCGGTCATCCACCTTCTCGGCACGGTCGAAGTTCGGCAGGTAGGCGCGGGACAGCGCGAACTGCTGCGGGTTCCACTGCGGCGCCTTCTCGTCGAAACGGCCGAAGTTCCACACCACGTCATCCGCGGTGAACGGGCAGCCGTCATGCCACTTCACCCCGTCCCGCAGGGTGAACAGCCAGCGCCGGGCGTTCGTGGGATCGACGTGCCACTCGGTGGCAAGGCCGGGCTTGATGACGGCCAGCCGGTCGGCATGGCTCAGGTCCCAGTTGATCAGCGCATCGTACAGGTTGGTGCCCACGAAGCGGAACCCTTCGAAACCCTGGTCCGGGTTGCCGCCGGTCACGGGGATGTCGCCCGCCGTCATCGCGACCGTCAGCACGCCCTGCGCCCGCGCCGCGGAGGCGGACAGCAGCAGCACGGCGGCTGCCAGGCGCGAGAGCAATGTAAGCCGGGCCATGCGGCGCCTCCGTGCAGGACGGCGCAGCGTCGCAAAGGACGCAAGGGGCAGACAAGGCTAAAATGACCAACGCTGCGCACATTTTTGGCAAACGGAGACCGGGAACGCCCTGTGTTGCAGCGCAAGCCCAACACTTGGGCACTCCCCGGTGGAACGTCTTAGGCCCTGGACGGCTCAGCGACTTGGCACGAAAAATGCCAGGCTGCCGAACCGTGTTGCAGGAGAAGCCCATGCCGGAACCCACGTCGCGAGCGGATTTCGAGGCGCTGATCCGCCGCGCCGGCCTCGCGCTCACGCCCGAGCAGGTCGCCGAACTCTACACCGGCTGGGCCTATGTGGAGCCGATGCTGGCCCGCATCCGCACGCCCGGACGCGGACGGGATGCCGAACCCGCCCTGACCTTCCGGCCGGAGCCGCAATGATGGACACGTCTCCGATGCAGACCCCCACCATCGCGGATGCCGCCCGACAGATCGCCGCCCGCCAGCTTTCCCCCGTGGAACTCACCCAGCACCTGCTCGGCCGCATCGCCGCCGAGGACCCGGCGCTCAACAGCTTCATCCTGGTGACGCCGGAGCGCGCGCTGTCCGACGCCCGCGCGGCGGAGGCGCGGGTCATGGCCGGCGAGGCGCGCGGCCCGCTGGACGGCATCCCCATCGCGCACAAGGACATCTACGGCACCGCGGGCATCGCCACGACAGCGCATTCCAAGCTGCTGCAAGGCTGGGTGCCCGACACGGACGCCACCACCGTACGCAAGCTGGCCGCCGCCGGCACGGTGATGCTCGGCAAGCTCGCGACGCACGAGTTCGCCTTCGGCGGCCCGAGCTTCGACCTGCCCTGGCCGCCGGCGCGCAACCCCTGGAACACCGACCATTTCACCTCCGGCTCATCGTCCGGCACCGGGGCGGCGGTGGCGGCGGGCTTGATCCTGGGCGGCACCGGGTCCGACACCGGCGGCTCGATCCGGGGACCTGCGGCGCTGTGCGGCATCGCCGGGATCAAGCCGACCTACGGACTGTGCAGCCGGGTCGGCATCCTGCCGCTGTCGTTCTCGCTCGACCACGCGGGACCGATGGCCTGGACGGTTGAGGACTGCGCGCTGCTGCTGCAAGCCATGGCCGGCTTTGACCCGCAGGACCCGGCCAGCGCCGACCGCCCGGTGCCGGACTTCTCCGCCGATTTGCACGGCGGCGTGAAGGGGCTGCGCATCGGCGTCGCGCGGAACTGGCACGAAACCGACCGCCCGGTCAGCCCCGCGGTCCAGGCCGGCATCGACGGTGCGCTCGACATCTGGCGCGCGCAGGGGGCGGAGGTCCGGGACGTGGCCCTGCCGTCGCTCTACGACTACCAGGCGGCGAACTTCGTCGTCCTGGTCGCGGAAGCGTTCACCCTGCACGAACCCTGGATGCGCGAGCGGTTCGGCGACTACGGCGAGCTGCTGCGCGACCGCATGGCGTATGGCGGGCTGATCGCCGCGACCGACTACGTGCAGGCGCTGCGGATGCGCCGGGAGCTGTGCGCCGCCACGACGGCCGCGACGCAGGACCTCGACCTCCTCGTCACCGTCGGCGCGCCCGCGGAAGCGCCGCGCATCGACGCCGTGCCGAAATGGGACAACCTGGCCCGGCCCGGCTTCACCGCGCCGTTCAACCTCACGGGCTGGCCCGCCATGTCCGTCTGCTCCGGCTTCGGGGTGGACGGCCTGCCGGTCAGCGTGCAGATCGCGGCCAAGCCGTTCGGGGAAGCGACCCTGTTCCGCGCCGCCCACGC
>CAXTUO010000126.1:0-3624 GCA_964247175.1 uncultured Acetobacteraceae bacterium
GCCGTTCCGGGCGAAGATCAGCAGGTCGCCCTCCCAATGGCCGAAGCTGTCCCGGGCCGCCACCTCCGCCGGCCGGCACGCGATCCCACGCGTCAGCGGGGACAACCCAACATTCGCGCTGCCAAGTGCAAAGTAAGCCTGCGGCCTGGGCCGGGCTGCTACGTCGGCGTTGATTTCCCGAGCACCCGATAAACGCTGGCCCGTCCGATGCCGAGCCGGCGCGCGATGGCGGCAGGCCCGAGCTTCTCCTCGTCGCGCAACCGGCGCAGCTCGGCCGCGTCGATGCTTGGCTTGCGGCCCTTGTAGATGCCAAGTGCTTTTGCGGCCTTTATACCTTCGAGCTGTCGCTCGCGGCGCAGGTTGGTTTCGAACTCGGCAAATACGCCCAGCATGTCCAAGAACGCCTTGCCAGCGGCGGTCCCGGTGTCCACCGGCTGCTCAGTGGCGCGCAGGACCACGCCCTTCGCCTTCAGCTCGTGCACGATGTCCTGCAAATCCTTCATGGAGCGCGCGAGCCGGTCGATGCGCGTGACCACCAGCGTGTCGCCGGGCTGCACGAAGTCGAGCAACACCTGCAGCTCGGTCCGGCCACCACGTTGGCTGCCAGACGCCTTCTCGGCACGGACCACCTTGCAGCCGGCCGCCTTGAGGGTGGCGCGCTGCAAGCCAAGATCCTGATCGAGGGTGCTGACGCGGGCGTAGCCATAGCGGGGCATTCGGGAAAGCAAACCGTTTTGCAAGGGTCTAGACCCGCTCAGGCTATTGTCTCGGAAGACCGAAAACAAACCCATGCGAGACGCGGAAAGTGTCTCGCGCGATTGGCTTCCTGGGGTGTACCCGTTTGGGACAAGGCCTATCGCCCGGCCCAGCCCGGCCACCCCGCCCAGGTCCGCGATGAACGCCGGGTCGAACACGCGGTCGGCCATCACCTGGCACCGCTTGATCAGGCGGTACTCCTCCGGCGTGTAGTCCGGCCAGGCATTGTGCATGGTGCACAGATCGTCCCAGATCAGCACGTCGTTCTCGGTCCAGCCATGGCGGTAGCGATACTTGTCCTACAGCTGGTGGGCGAACAGGAACTCCAGCATGGCGTCGCTTTCCGCCTTCTCCCACCCGTCGATCCTCATCGTGTAGCCGGGGTTGGCGTAAAGGGCCATGCGGCCGTTCACCGGGTGGGACACAGGCGGCTTCTTGGCCCGCTGCTCGGGGGTCAGCGGCGCGCGCATGCTGCCAGGGCGACGGCGCATCTCCTCCCAGAACTTGTTGAAGTCATGCGTCGCGGCCGCATCCTTCAGCCGCTCCCGTACATCCGTCGGCAGGTCGTCATAGGCCATGTACATGTTGGCGAACTCGGTGCTGCCCAGCGCCAAGCCGTTCCGCCGCGGGATGGTGATGCCGTGGAGCACGTTCGCGAAGGCGACCTCCGCGCTGTACGACATGTCCGTGTGCCAGTCCTGTCCCGCATCCAACAGGCCGATCGGCTTGCCGTCCTTCTTGATGTTGGAAAGCACCATCACCTCCGGATGGCCCGGCTCCTGGAACGTGTTCGCCACGTTGATCTCCAGCGTGCCGAAGCGGGCGGCGAAGGTCTTGAGGTGCTCGGGCTCGATATGCTGGTCCGGGATCCGCAGCACGCCATGCTCGGCGAGCGCCTGCAACATCGCCGGGAACTCGGCGTCCGGAAAGCCTTTCGCGAGGTCCAGGCCCTCGACCATGGCCCCCAAAGTCGCATCGCTGTTCGCGATGGTCCGCATCGTGCATTCTCCTGCGCTTCTTGCGGGGAGAGTGGGACGGTCCGACCGGGTTGGGGATGTCATGGAATGGAAACAAGTTGTTTCCAAATCGAGCCCGCCCGTTCACGCCGGGACTGGGGTAGGACAGGGGACGGGAGATTAGGGACGCAATGAACGTCGTTGCCGTGAAGGGTGCCATGACTGGCGAGCATCCTGGCCGAGAAGCGGCGCGTGCCGGCCGGGCTGCTCAGCGGCGGGCAGCAGCAGATGGTCATCCTGTCCTGCACTACGGTGCGGCGGCCGCGCCTGCTGCTTGACGAGCCCTCGCTGGGCCTGGCCCCCATCGTCGTGAGCCAGATCTACGCCTTCATCGGTGGTTTCGCCCGGAACTCCGGCGCCGCGGTTGTGGTTTCGGGACAGATGGCCGCGGTCGCGCTGCGGGTGGCCGACCATGGCCTGGCGCTCCGCCGCGGCCGGGTGGCAATGCGGGCTGCAGCACCGAACTTTCTGCAGGCGGGCTGGCGGCCGCCTACCTGTGACGAACCGAACCGAGGGACCGACACCATGCCCGATACCGTGACCACCGCCCCCACCCCCGTCCTTGGCGAGCACGACGCGCTGATCATCGGCGCCGGCTTCGCCGGCATGTACCAGCTGATCTGCCTGCGCGACCGGCTCGGGATGGACGTGCAGGTGCTGGAAGCCGGGGAAGAGGTGGGCGGCACCTGGTACTGGAACCGCTACCCGGGCGCCCGCTGCGACTCTGAAAGCCATATCTACAACTACACCTTCTCCAAGGAGCTGTTCGACAGCTGGGAATGGAGCGAGCGCTATCCCGGCCAGGCCGAGATCATGCGCTACATGAACCACGTCGCGGACCGGTTCGACCTGCGCCGCTCCATCCGCTTCGGCACAAGGGTAGTGGAAGCGGCGTATGACGAGGACGCCAACCGCTGGACGGTCCGGTCCGAAGGCGGGCAGGCCTGGCGGGCCCGCTTCCTGATCACCGCCGTGGGCTGCCTGTCAACCGCCAACGTGCCCGCCATCCCGGGCCTCGGGGACTTCGAAGGCGCGTGGTACCACACGGGTCAGTGGCCGCATGGCGGCGTGGACTTCGCCGGCAAGCGCGTCGGGCTGATCGGCACCGGCTCGACCGGCATCCAGGCCACGCCCGTCATCGCGGAGCAGGCGGCGCACCTGACCGTGTTCCAGCGCACCGCCAACTACAGCGTGCCCGCCAACAACGCGCCGCTCACAACCGAATTCAAGCAATGGGTGCGCGACAACTACGAGGAGATCCGCCGCATCACCCGCGCCAACACGAACGGCCAGGCCTTCTTCATCGACGAGCGGTCCGCCTTCGACGTGACCGACGAGGAACGGCTGGCAGTTTACGAGGCGGCCTGGGCCAAGGGCGGGCTGCAGTTCCGCGCCGCCTTCCGCGACATCCTGGTCGACAAGGCCGCGAACGACACGGCGTCCGCCTTCCTGAAGGAGAAGATCCGCTCACTGGTCAAGGACCCGGCCACGGCGGCGCTGCTGGCCGACATCGACCACCCCTATGCCGCCAAGCGGCCGCCGATCGACACCGGCTACTTCGATGCCTTCAACCGCGGCAACGTCCAGCTGGTGGACGTCCGCACCGCGCCGATCGAGCGTGTCCTGCCGCACGGGCTCCGCACGACGCAGGCCGAATACCCGTTGGACGTGATCGTGTTCGCGACCGGGTTCGACGCGATGACCGGGCCGTTGCTGAAGCTGAACATCACCGGCCGGGACGGGCTGGCCCTGCGCGACGCCTGGGCCGCCGGGCCCCGCACCTACCTGGGCCTGCAGGTCGCGGGCTTTCCCAACCTGTTCACCATCACCGGCCCCGGCAGCCCTTCCGTGC
>CAXTUO010000126.1:3634-8165 GCA_964247175.1 uncultured Acetobacteraceae bacterium
CTTCCGTGCTGACCAACATGCCGGTCGCCATCGAGCAGCATGCGGAATGGATCGCGAACTGCATCGCCCACATGCGCCAGCGAAACCTGGACCGGATCGAAGCGGCGGAACCGTCCGTGGAGGGCTGGGTCGCCCGGGTCAACCAGGCCGCGGCCGCGACGCTGCTGCCCCAGGCCTCCTCCTCCTGGTACCTCGGCGCCAACGTACCCGGCAAGCCGCGTGTCTTCATGCCTTTCGCCGGCGGCATGGCCCGCTACCGCGCCATCTGCGACGAGGTGGCGGCGAATGGCTACGAGGGGTTCGAGCTGGTGCGGCAAGCCAGCCTGACGGACGCCCGCCAGGCCTGACGGCGGCAACGGGCCTGACCGGCGACAAGCGCCTCCCTGCCCGCGGCAGGCGAGGCGCGACGTTCGGATGTCAAGGCTTACGGGCGCCCCGCAGCACCGCCACCCCCGCGGCAGCCGCAGCTTCGCGCGAGCTCGGCGCCAGGTCGTAGCCGGAAACGCGGTGCCCGGCCTTGACCAGGTTGGCCGCTATCGGCCCACCCATGTTGCCCGGGCCGATGAAGCCGATGCTCGTCATTTCAGCGACGCTCCCTGTATCCGTCAGCGACCGATCATCGAGCGGGCCACGATCAGCCGCATGATCTCGTTGGTGCCTTCCAGGACCTGATGCACCCGCAGGTCGCGGACGAGCTTCTCGATCCCGTACTCGGCGAGGTAGATCATGTTGGCGAAGCCGAGGCGGAACGGGATCGACATGCCGCGCGGGCCGCCGGTCAGCCATTCCATGTAGTTGCCCAGCGCCACCTCGGTGAAGGCCATGGTGGCGATCGCGAGGAAGGGCCCGCGCAGCCGGAACACCGGCCAGGAGAGCAGGCAGGCCAGCGCCGCCGCCAAAATCGCCGAGGGCAGCAGGCCGAACCAGGGCGAGACCCCGGCCTTCAGGTACAGGTCCGCCGTGGTATAGGCGCCTGCCGCGAAGAACACGCTATGCGTCAGGGAGAACTGGCCCCCGAAGCCGCCGATGATGCTCCAGGCGCTCGACAGCCCCGCGAACAGCAGCGCCGTCGCCGGCATGTTCAGCGTGAAGCTGTCGCCGGAACACGCCGCCACCAGCGCAGCCAAGGCGGCGATCACCAGCACCGCCCGGGGCAGCTCATCGGCGCTCTACGAGGATCTGCCGGATGCCAAGGGCTTCGCGGTGCGGAGCTGCGACGTGACTCATGACGTCTGCCGCTTGGCGGAGGCCGACCGCTTCGTCGCGGTCAACTCGGCGCTCAGCATCGACCTGTTCGGCCAAGCCAACCTGGAGCATGCCGGCGGCTGCGCCGCCAGCGGCGTGGCCGGTGCCCCGGACTTCGCCCAGGCGGCCCGGCTGTCGCGAGGCGGCATCAGCGTGGTGGCGTTGTCTGCCTCCTACGGCGCCGAACCCCGCTCCCGCATCGTGGCCCGCATGGAGGACGGCATCGTCTCCCTGCCGCGTCAGATGGTGGACGTGGTCACCACCGAGCACGGGGGCGCCGACCTGCGCGGCCTTTCGCGGGGTACTGCCTGCGCTGGCCTTGCAGGTCCCAGTTGGCCAGCCCGCCGCTACTGGGTCGGATAGCCCTTCCACAGCCATTCCAGCGCAGATGGCAACGTTTGCGCCACGGTCGGCCGGTCAACGTGCTTGGCGTTGCGCGCGAACACGAACTGGTAATGGTAGCCCTTGGCGGCCAGCACCTTTGCCATGCCCTCGTCGGCCAGCACCCAATCGTGCATGCCGTCGGCCATGGCCGGGTTGGGATAGAACAGGTCCTGGTCGCCGACCTCGAACCAGAAGCGGATGGGCTTCGGCGGGCTGCTGGGGATCAACGGCGCACCAGCCGGCGCCTCGGATGGGGTCACGACGTTGACGGCCACGTTGAGGTTGGGGCCGGCCGGGCCTGCCCAGTTGGCGTGATACTCCCAAGCGCCCCCGCGAAGCGCCGTGTCGTGCGGCCATTGCTGGTTCACCATGGTCGGCGAATAGGCGAGCACCCTGTGGTAAAGCTCCGGATGGAACCAAGCCATGGTGAAGGCGGCAGCGCCGCTTGAGCTGATGCCCATGGTTGCCCTGCCGTCCGGGTTCTTCGTCAGCTTCGCGCCGACATTCCGCTCGACCAGCGGCAGCACCTCACGCTCCACCCATTGCGCGTAGGCGCCCGACACCACGTCGTACTCGCGGCCGCGCTCGCTGCCCTGGGCGTCCTGTCCGCCAGCGCCGATGCCGATGGCGATCATGGGCGGGACGCGGCGTTGCTGGATCAGGTTGTCGAGGGTTGTGAACAGGTCGCGCCCCGGGTAGGCGCCGGTCGCCCCGCCGTCGCCGAAGACGATGAACGGCGCCTCGGAACCGGGGACATAGCCGGCGGGGACATAGACGTCGATGGCGCGCGTCCAGGTTCCGGGATGGCTGGTCGCGAAGACAAGGTTCGACTTGTCGCCCGGCGCTGTTTCCGCTGCGTAAACGGAGCCGTTTCGGCAGTTCGGCGGATCGTCGCGGACGATGCCAGGGTTGTAGATCACGCTGTCGCCGGAGGTGATGGTGAAGGTGTGAATGGTCCCACGCGGGACGTTGTCTTGGGCCGCGGTTTCGGGTGCCGGCTTGTGGGTAGGGCCGATGATGAAGTTGCCCTCGGCGCCGACCAGCGGCAGCGTGCCGTCGGGCAGTTCCGTCGCGCGCGGGTAGCCCGCGTTCGCCGGGTCGCGGACGGGCGGCGCGGTGCTGAAATCCAAGCCGGCCGTGTCGATGAAGAACGGGGCGGACCTGTCGGCGGTGTTGGCTCCGGGAGGCACGGAGGCGTTCGCCGCGACGCAGGCGGGCTGAGCCGTCGCAGCCGGCACAAGCCCCGCGGCTGAAACCAATGCTCCGGCCAGGAACACGGAAGCTCTGTTCACCTTTGGCTTCCTCCCCTTTTCGGCAGGTCAAGCTCAGGCTGCCTTCGCTCAACGGTACCGTGGGGCGGTGCGCTTGGTCAAATCCGCGCCCTCGTCACCGGCCCCGGCGGGCGGCTACGAACCCATAAAGGTCGCGAGCAGGCCCGCCAGCAGCCGTCCCCGTGGGACAAGGCTGTCCACCAGCAGGTGCTCCTCCAGCGTATGCCCGCCAGCCCCGAGCACCCCTAGCCCATCCAGGGTCGGCACCCCCAGCGCCCCCGTAAAGTTGCCGTCCGAGCCGCCGCCTGCGCTTCGATGCGGCAAGGGGATGCCGATCTGCTTTGCGAGTGCCTCCGCCTGGGCATGCAGCGCGAGCGTCCGCGCATCCGGCTCCCACACCGGCCGGGTCACGGTGCGCGTCACGTCGAACCGCACGTCGTGGTCGTGCCCCGCGAGTGCCAACATCCGCTCCACCCCGCGATCCAGGTCGGCCTGCCGCTTGGCCATGCTCAGCACCTGCGCCGTGCAGGTGGACGCGACGCAGTTCACCCACTCCCCACCCCGGATCACGCCGACGCTGAACGTGCAGTCCTCCGTCGTCATGTCCTCGATCTCGATGATCCGCCGGGCCATTGCGCGGATGGCGGAACGCCCTTCCGACAGCCGGGCGCCGGCATGGCTTGGCCGCCCCGTCGTCTGGATCGCAAAGCGCGCGATGGCGTAGCGCCCGGTCGTGACCTCGTGCCCGGGACCGCCGGGCTCCGGCACCAGCACGGCCGCATGGCGGGACGCTTCCGCCTCGATCAGGTCGCGGGTCGAGGGTGAGCCTACCTCCTCGTCGCTGGTGAACAGCACCGTCACCGGCAGCGGCGTCTCGATGCCCGCCCGCACGAGTTGCCGGATCGCCTCGAGCGCCAGGAGGTTGCCGCCCTTCATGTCGTAGGCTCCCGGCCCGTAGCAGCGGTTGCCCTCCCGCCGCCACGGCAGCGCGGCCAGCGTGCCAACGGGGTGCACCGTGTCCATGTGTCCCATCAGCAGCAGCCCCGGCTCGCCTCGCCGCGCATGCGGCAGCGTTGCCCGGATGCAGTCGCCATAGCCCATCCGGCCGGGAATGCGTTCGACCTGGGCGCCCAGCAGAGAAAGGTCGCGGGTCGCCAGATCCATCATGCGGTTGACGGCTGTGGCGTCATGCGTCGGGCTCTCGCACTCGACCCAGGGCCGCAGGTCAGCCAGCATTCGCTCGGGGTCGAACGGGAGTTCTGCAGGGTTCATGGCGAGTCCTTGCGACGACGGGGGAACAGCATCCTGGAGCCGGCACCCCGGCGCTGCCAAGCCGCCGCATCAGGGCCATCCAGGGGGCCAGCCAAGGTCTGCGTACCGCTGCGGCCAGCTGCAAGCCGGCCAGGCCGCGTTCTTCTTTGCTGCGCGACCATGGCGGTCTGAGTTCCGTTCCGCCGGCGATCGCGAAAGGTGGTCGGCGGCTGAACATGTCCGGGAAGGGCCCATGCGCGCCTGATCCGCGAAACGGGAACGCGGGCGTGCAAACCTGGTTGTGTCCCCATGACCCCGATGCCGCTCCTTCCCGTCCTGCTCCTGCTTCTCGCCGGCTGCGCCATCCCCGCGCAACTCGG
>CAXTUO010000127.1:0-6748 GCA_964247175.1 uncultured Acetobacteraceae bacterium
ACCTTCCAGGCGGCGATCGGCATGGGCATCGCGCTCGGCGCCGTGCTGCTGCACGCGGCGCAGGCGGTCGGCCCGGCCTTGGGGCTGCACGGCCCCGTGGCGCCGTTCCGCGCCGCCTTCCTGCTGGCGGCGGCGCTGGCGCTCGTGCCGATGCCGAGCTTCCTGGCGTTGCGCCGGGACGCGGGTTCGGCCGTGAGCGGGCACCGTCCGGGAGTGCGGTCCGCGTAGCGAGGCTGCCGTCCTCACCCGGCAGGCCTGCCGGGTGACGGCCGACCCGGCCGAGCAGTCAATCCAGCTCGCCCTCGTCAGGTGATCCGGCCAGGCCCGCCAGCAGCGGCCCGAGGTCCTGGGCGGTATTCAAAACACGCAGGATGGTCGCGGGACTGGTTGTCGGATCATAAGCAAGAAGCAGCCCGAAGCGTGGCAGCGACCAGAACCGGAACGGGTCCGGCAACAGGTCGGGACGCCGCCGTCCAAGCTGAGGACGATCCGCAAGCCGCTCGCCGGCATCAAGGACCGCCCGCAGCAGCTTCTCGGCAGCCGCGGGCGCAGCGGCCCCGTCCAGGAGCCATCCAACCGCTTCGTCGAGATCGACCGCTGCTTGCGGTGCGAAGTTGCGAAACCGGCTCACGCCGAAGCAATGCTTCTCCGTGCGATAGTCGCCCGGACCCGCGCCGCAACCTCATCACCGTCGAGGTATCCGTCGCGGTCGCCCTGCTCCTTGGCAGAAAGGACTGATGCCAACAACTCGGCACGGGCGGCTTCCTGCTGTTTCAGCAGGCTGATACCGGCCGCCACGAGGTCCGCCCGGTCGCGGTAGCGGCCCGACGCGACGGCCTCGGCCGCGAACTGCTCAAGCTCCGGCGGGAGGGCGACATCATCCATGGGCGGCATCATAGGGCATGGCAGGGGTTTACCGGAAGGATCGTCTGGCCGGCACGGATCAAATATCGTCCGACCGAAGACGCCGATCCAGGCCGTCAATCTTTCGTGCGAGGATTGCTCCCTAAGTCAAATGCGGCGAGGCTCACGCGAGCCAATTAAAAACATCCCGCCAAGCACAAGGGATGCCAAAACGGGGGGAAAACAATGCCCAACCAAGGATTCGGCGCAGGCCTCGACCCTGCCGCCCATGCCGCCGGCGCTCCCGGGGACACGCCGCCGGTCGGGCGGATCATCTTGGTTGCGGCCACGGCGGCCCTGGGCGGCTTCCTGTTCGGCTTCGACACGGCGGTCATCAACGGCGCGGTCGCGGCGATCCGGGAATGGTCCCACGTGGGCGACGCCCTGCTGGGCTTCTCGGTCGCGAGCGCGCTGCTGGGGTCGGCCGTGGGCGCCTGGTTCGCCGGGCCGCTCGCGAACCGGTACGGGCGCATCCCCGTGATGCAGGCCGCCGCGGTGCTGTTCTTCATCAGCGGCATCGGGGCGGGCCTGCCCTGGGACATCTGGTCGCTGACCTTCTTCCGGCTCGTGGGCGGCCTCGCCGTGGGAGCGGCCAGCGTCATTGCCCCGGCCTACATCGCGGAAGTCTCCCCGGCGCCCATGCGGGGCCGGCTCGGCTCCCTGCAGCAGATGGCCATCGTGGTCGGCATCTTCGCGGCCTTGCTGACCGACTACGCGCTCGCGGCGGCGGCGGGCGGGGCCAGCGGCAAGCTGTGGTTCGGGCTGGAAGCGTGGCGGTGGATGTTCATTTCCGAAGCCTTGCCGGCGCTGATCTACGGCGTGTTCGCCGGGCTGATCCCGGAAAGCCCGCGCTACCTGGTCGCCAAGCAGCGCATCGGGGAAGCCGCCCACGTCCTGCGCCACTTCGTCAGCCGGAAGCCGCCGCCGGAGGTGAAGATTGCCGAAATCCAGCAGAGCATGCAGATGGAAAGCGTGCAGTCGCTCAGCGACCTCCGGGGTCCGTGGCTGGGGCTGCTGCCGGTGGTCTGGGTCGGCATCCTGCTTTCGGTGTTCCAGCAGTTCGTCGGCATCAACGTCATCTTCTACTACTCGTCGGTGCTGTGGCAGGCGGTCGGCTTCACCGAGGCCAACTCGCTCGCGATCACCGTCATCACGTCGGTCACCAACATCCTGACCACCGTGATCGCCATCGTCCTGGTGGACCGGATCGGGCGCAAGCCGCTGCTGCTGGTCGGCTCGCTCGGCATGGCGGCGGCCTTGGGCACCATGGCCTACGTGTTCGCAGCCGCGCCGACCCCGGTTGCCGGCGCCGCGCCCTCGCTGACCGACACCCAGGGCATCGTCGCCATCATCGCAGCCAACCTTTACGTCGTGTTCTTCGGCATGAGCTGGGGGCCGGTGGTGTGGGTGCTGCTCGGCGAGATGTTCAACAACCGCATCCGCGCCTACGCGCTGGCCGTCGCCGCCGCGGCGCAATGGGTGGCGAACTTCGTGGTGTCCCAGACCTTTCCCGCGCTGGCCTCCGCGGGCCTCGGCTTCGCCTACGGCATCTACGCCGCCATGGCGTTGCTGTCCTTCGTCTTCGTCGTGCGCTCCGTGCAGGAAACGCGGGGCCGGGAACTGGAGGACATGGCGTAGGCCGAGTCAGCGGTTCCTCACGGCGTCCAGCACGGCCTGGAGCGCCAAGGGGTCCTCAAGGCCGGTCAGGTCGCCCTGCACCGCCCCGGTCTCGGCGGCTTCCCGCAGCAGCCGCCGCATGAGCTTCCCGGCCCGGGTCTTGGGAAGTGCGGCGGCAACGTACACGCGGCCCAGCCGGGCGATGCCGCCGATGGAGCGTTCAACGGCCGCCGACACCGCCGCGCGCACGCCGTCCGGCTCCGCTTCGGGCCGCAGCGTCACGAACGCGACCGGCACCGTGCCGCGGACGGCGTCGTGCACGCCGACCACCGCCGCTTCCGCCACGCCCTGTGCTGCGGCCGCGGCGCCCTCGATCTCCATGGTGCTGATCCGGTGCGCCGCCACGTTGATCACGTCGTCGGCGCGTCCCAGCACCCAGATCTGGCCGTCCCGGTCCTGCACCGCCTCGTCCGAGGTCGCGTAGGCGCCGGGAAAGCGGCTGAAATACGTGGCCCGGTAGCGCGCCGGGTCGTCCCAGATGGTCCGGGCGAGGGTGGGGAAGGGGGCGGTCAGCACCAAGTTGCCCCGCGTGCCCGGCGGCACCGCCCGCCCCTCGTCGTCCAGCACCGCGCAGGCATGGCCCGGCACGGGGGTGCCGCTGCTGCCGGGCTTGCTCGGATCGACCCCGTGCACCGGATAGGTCCAGGTGGAGCCGGTTTCCGTTTGGCCGTAGGCGTTCACCACGGGCGCGTCGAGCGTCCGCTCCGCCCATTCCGCCGTGTCCGGGTCGAGCGGCTCGCCCTGGGCCGTGATCAGCCGGAGCCGCGACGGCCGATGCGCCTTCACCACCTCGTCCCCGGCGGCCCGCAGCATCCGCAGGCCGGTCGGCGCCACCAGGATCTTCGTGACGCCGTGGCGCTCCGCGGTGTCCAGCAGGCGCAGCCGGTCCGGATAGTCGAGCGCGCCCTCGTAGCAGAACAGCGTCATGCCCTGCGCCAGGCCGCCGATCACCGCCTGGATCGGGAAGGTCAGCCAGCCCACGTCCGCCGCGCACCAATACACGTCGTCCGGCTGCGGCCCGACCTGCCATTGCACGTTGGCCCAGGTGCCGACCAGGAACCCGGCCGTGCTGTGCACGACGCCCTTCGGCTTGCTTTCCGTGCCGGAGGTGAAGATCAGGAAAGCCGGGTCGTTCGCTTCCAGCGGCACGCAGGGACAGTCGGACGGTTGCGCGGCCAGCAGCGCGTCCCAGCCGGTCTCCCCAGGCTCGGGCGCCGGCGCCGACCCCGTGCGGTCCACGACGATGCTGTGGCGCAGCGTGCCGATCCCCGCCCGCGCCGCCCGCAGGTTCGCCAGCAGGGGCACGCGCCGGCCCCGCCGCCACGCCGCGTCCGCCGTCACAACGACTTTGGCGCGCGACGACCGCAGCCGCAGCGCCACCGCGTCCGGGGCGAACCCGCTGAACAGCACGGTGTAGATCGCGCCGATGCGGTTGCAGGCGTGGATGGCCGCAAAGGCCTCGGGCAGGTTCGGCAGGTAGATCGCCACCACGTCTCCCCGTCCCACCCCCAGCGCACGCAGGCCGTTGGCGCAGCGCGCCACCTGGTCCCGCAGCGCGCGAAAGGTCCACCGGCGGACATCGCCGGGTTCGCCTTCCCAGATCACGGCGTCGCGGTCCGCGGTGGCGGCGTTCTCGGCATGGCGGTCCACGCAGTTGTCGGACACGTTCAGCAGCCCGCCCGAGAAGAAACGGAAATCGCCCAGCTCGCCCTCGCGCAGCGTGTCCCAGGGACGCATCCAGCGCATGTGGCTGGCGGCCCAGGCCCAGTACTGGTCCGGCCCTTTCGCCTCCGCCGCCCGCGCTTCCGCCAGCATGGCGGCTTGATGGATGAGGCGCCACCGGTCCGGCAGCGGGCGCAAGGTCGCACTGGTCAGGGCGGCAACGGCGTCCATAATGATCGTTTCCTGCTCGCGCTGGCTTTGGCGCATTGTTCGGCGGCGTTTCAACCGGACGCTAGTTTGGCAAGTTTCCGCCCGTCAAGGACGGCGGCTGCCGCAGGGCGGTGGACGTGATCGCGCCGGGGCGCCTATCTCTCGGCGGCGTCGCGTGTCGCAAGAGGCTTGTTCTTGGACCGAGGCCGTCGATTGGAAAAAGGTGCCCACAATGACCGACCCCGGACGCCCCACCCCCCTGCTGTTCCCGCACCCGGAGCCACCCGCCATCGGCACGCCGGTCGCGGTCGCCGAGGGGATCGAATGGGTGCGGCTGCCGCTGCCGTTCCGCCTGGACCACGTCAACGTGTTCCTGATCGAGGACGAGGGCGGCGTCGCGGTCGTCGATACCGGGATCGGCGACGACACGACGCGCGCCTTGTGGGAGGCGCTGCTGGACGGGCCGCTGCGCCGCCGCCCCATCACCCGCATCGTCGCGACGCACTTCCACCCGGACCACGTGGGCCAGGCCGGGTGGCTGGCCGAGCGGACCGGCGCCCCGCTGCTGATGAGCCAAACCGAGTACCTGACCTGCCTCACCATCCAGCTCGACCCCGAGGCGGCCAACGCCGAGCCGTACCGCGCCTTCTACCTGGCGCACGGCCTTGACCCGGCGGTTGCGGACCGGCTGCTGACCAACGGCCACCGCTACCTGCGCATGATCACCGGGCTGCCGCGCACCTTCCGCCGGCTGATCGCCGGCGAAACGCTCCGCATCGGCGGGCGCCGCTTCGACGTGCTGAGCGGCGGGGGGCACTCGCCGGAGCAGATCATGCTGCACTGCCCGGCGGACAAGCTGCTGCTGGCGGCGGACCAGGTGCTGGCGCGCATCTCGCCCAACATCAGCGTGCAGGCCAACGACCCCGAGGGCGATCCGCTCGGCATCTACCTGCGCTCGCTGGCGGCGCTCAAAGAGGCGATCCCCGCCGACACCCTGATCCTGCCCGGGCACAACCTCCCTTTCGTGGGCCTGCACGCCCGGCTGGACGAGCTGGCGGCCCATCATGCCCTGCGCTGCGACGCGATCCTCGCCGCCTGCCGGGACCGGCGGCTGTCGGCGGCGGAGCTGGTGCCGGTGGTGTTCGGCCGGGCCATCGACGACCCGCACCAGATGAGCTTCGCGTTCAGCGAGGCGCTGGCCCATGCCAACCTGCTGCTGCGGGAGGGCCGGCTGGCGTTCGAGGGCGGGCGCTACGCGGCCGCATCACCGGATCAAGGGGCAATGGCCCTCGCTTAACGGGCGCGCGGCCTCCTCGGCCGGGATTTCGCGGACCAGCTTGTAGTAGTCGTAGGGCTTGCGGGATTCTGCGGGCGTCTTGACCTCGAACAGGTAGAACGGCCGCATCACCCGCCCGTCCGCGCGGACGATTGCGGAGTCCAGGATGGCGTCGCTGACGGGCAGTTCCCGCATCTTGGCGGCGACCGCGTTCGGCTCATCGGTCCCGGCCGCCTTGACCGACTGCAGGTAATGCGTCACCGCGCTGTAAACCCCGGCGTGCGCCATGGTCGGCATGCGCCCGCCCATCCGCGGGCCGAAGCGCTCCGACCAGGCGCGGGTGCGGTCGTTCAGGTCCCAATAGAAGCTTTCCGTCAGCAGCAGGCCGTGCGCGACCGGCAAGCCCAGCGCATGGATGTCCGACACGAAGATCAGCAGCCCCGCCAATTCCTGCCCGCCCGCCACGATGCCGAACTCGGCGGCGCTTTTGACGGCGTTGATCGTGTCGGAGCCGGCATTGGCCAGCGCGACCACCCGGGCCTTCGACGCCTGCGCCTGCAAGAGGTAGGAGGAGAAGTCGGTCGTCCCCTGCGGGTGCCGCACGCCGCCGACCACGGTGCCGCCGGCTTGGGCGATGGTGGCCCGCGCGTCGGCCTCCAACGCCGTGCCGAACGCGTAGTCGGCCGTGATGAAGAACCAGCTCTTGCCGCCCGACCGCGTCACCGCGAGCGCCGTGCCCTTCGACAGCGCCACCGTGTCGAACGCCCAATGGGTTCCCACCGGCGAGCACTGCTTCCCCGTCAGGTCGGAGCTTCCGGCGCCGGAGAACATCACGATCCGGTTGTCCCGCCGGGCGACCTCCTGCACGGCGAGGGCGACGGAGGACACGGGCACATCGACGATGGCGTCCACGCCCTCCGCCTCGTACCAGCGGGCGGCGATGGCGGCGCCCACGTCGGGCTTGTTCTGGTGGTCGGCGAAGATGACCTCGACCGGCCGCCCGAGCACGGCGCCGCCGAA
>CAXTUO010000127.1:6848-8130 GCA_964247175.1 uncultured Acetobacteraceae bacterium
GAACGCCTTCACCATGCAATCGGCTCCCCCCGGCCGCGGCGGCTTGATGCCGTCCTGCGCCTGTGCGAGGCTAACACTCGTTAGGGAGAAAACAAGGAAAAACCCCATGGCCGCTGATGGCCGCAGCTTTGAGCAAATCCGCGCCACGTTCCGATGGCAAATCCCCGACCGGTTCAACATCGCCGCCGCCATCTGCGACCGGCATGTCGGGGCCGACCGCCTCGCCATGATCTCGGAAGCGGCGGACGGCACGGCTGCGACGCTGACATTCGAGCATCTGCAGGACCAGTCCCGCCGGCTGGCGAACGCGCTGGCGGCGCATGGCGTCGGCCGGGGCGACCGGGTCGGCATCCTGCTGCCGCAATGCCCGGAGGCCGCGGTCGCGCACCTCGCGGCCTACCGGCTCGGCGCGGTCGCGCTGCCGCTGTTCACCCTGTTCGGACCGGACGCCATCGAGTACCGGCTGAACGACAGCGGGGCGCGCGCCGTGGTCTCGAACGAGGCGGGCATCGCCAAGCTGCTGGAGCTTGACGGGCGGCTGCACGCCAACCCCCTGCTGATCAGCATCGACGAGCGAGGGGCGGGCCACGTGCTGGGCTGGGCCTCGCTGATCGACGCGGCGTCGGCCGAGCAAACCATGGTGGACACGGCCGCCGATGACCCGGCGTTGATCGTTTACACGTCCGGCACCACGGGCAACCCCAAAGGCGTGCTGCACGCCCATCGGATGCTCTTGGGACACCTGCCGGGCGTCGAGCTGCCCCATGATTTCTTCCCGCAGCCCGGCGACCGCATGTGGACGCCGGCCGACTGGGCCTGGGCCGGCGGCCTGATGGACGTGCTGCTGCCGTCCCTGTTCCACGGCGTCCCCGTGCTGGCCAAGCGATTCACGAAGTTCGACCCGGAGGAAGCCTTCGCCCTGCTCGCCCGCCATTCCATCCGCAACGCCTTCCTGCCGCCGACCGCGCTCAAGATGATGCGCCAGGTCACGCAGCCCGGCCGCCACGCCTTCCGGCTGCGCAGCGTCGCCAGCGGCGGGGAGCGGCTGGGCGACGAGATGCTCGATTGGGGCCGCGGCACCTTCGGCACCACCATCAACGAGTTCTACGGGCAGACCGAGGCGAACCTGACGGTCGGGAATTGTGCCGGCCTGATGCCGCTCAAAGGGGGTTCGATGGGCCGGGCGCTGCCGGGCCATACCCTGGAGGTCGTGGACGACGAGGGTACGCCGCTGCCGCCGGGCACCCCGGGCACCATCGCGGTGCAGGCGCCCGACCCCGTG
>CAXTUO010000128.1:0-8113 GCA_964247175.1 uncultured Acetobacteraceae bacterium
CGTTCCCTGGCTTGAGTTCCCCGCGGGAGGGCTTTGGGTGGTGGTCAGCGAGTTCTGTGCAAAGGCCTGAGCGGCGCCCAGGGTGGCGAATGCCACGATGAGCAGTTTCGTTGGCGTTTTCACGGGTGGCGTTCCTTTGTTGTTGGTTGACAGGACGAGTCGCCGAATCGGCCCCTGTGACCGATCCCGCCCCGTTCTTACGCCCCCTCTGCCGTGTTGGGCAGAGCCGCGGCGCGGCAAAGAACCCCACCTGCTCGCGCCCGGCTTCGCGGCGCTGCACGCCCGCCACCCCGACGTTGCCGTGCGGCTGCGCCGCTTCGGGCACCATGACCCTTATGACGAGACCCGCGGCCGTTTCACGGGCGCGCGCGCATCGGCGCCTGCCGCCGCCCGGGCCAGCATCGGCGACAGCACCGCCGCATGTTCACGCAGGTCGCGCTTGATCGCGGCGCTTGCCGCGTCCGCGTCACGCGCCCTGAGCGCCGCGATCAGCGCGTCATGGGCGTGGCCTTGGGGGGAAAGCACGCGGGGCGCGGAAAACAGCAGGCTGATCGTCGGGCCGACCTGGACCCAGAGGTTTTCCACCACCCGCTGCAGCACCGGCATCGCGGCAATCCCGATCACCCTGAAGTGGAAGCGCTCGTTCTCCGCGAGCACCACGCCCCGGTCCATCACGGCGCGCCCCTTCAGGAACCTTGCCTGGATGGCGGCGAGGTCGGCGATGTCCGCCGGGGTGGCCAGCGCCGCGGCCCGCGCGGCGGCACGGCCTTCAAGCTCCAAGCGCAGGTCGATGATCTCGTCGTAGCGCTCCACGGCCAGGCGCGGGACCCAGGCGATGCCGCGGGCGTCCAGCTCAAGCGCCCCTTCGGACACGAGGCGCAGTAGCGCTTCCCGCACCGGCGTCGGGCTGACGCCCAGCTTGCTTGCGAGGAACCGGTGGACCAGCTTCTCCCCCGGCACGAGCTGCCCTTGGACCAGCCCGCTGCGGAGCTGCTGGTAAACCTGTCCCGCAACGCTTTCCGCGCGATCAATCGGGATCAAGGGCGCCGCGGTTTCCATGTCCGCCCGAGATTCGCGCGGCATGGTTGACACGTCAAGGCCGATGCGGTTTGCTATCGCAAATAACAAGATGCTTGTCCCAGGGGATGCGTTCATGCCCGATCACGGCTCACCCGCTGCCGCTGCGCCGGTCGCCAACGCGAACGTGGCGCTCCGCTTGGCGGAAGCGTTCGCGCGCCATGGCGTGACGGTGACATTCGGGCAAAGCCTGCCCTCGGCGTTCCACCTTGCCTCGCCCCATGCCGGCATCCGGCAGACGGTGTACCGCCAGGAGAACATGGGCGGCACGATGGCCGACGGCTATGCGCGCATTGCCCGCAAGGTCGGCGTCGTCACCGCGCAGAACGGCCCGGCCGCGACGCTGCTGGTGCCGCCGCTGGCGGAGGCGATGAAGGCCAGCGTGCCGGTGATCGCGCTGGTGCAGGAGGTGGCCCGCAACAGCGCGGACAGGAACGCCTTCCAGGAGCTTGACCACATCCGCCTGTTCGACGCGGTGGCGAAGTTCGTCCGGCGCGTGGACCGCGCCGACCGGCTGGAGGACTACGTGGACATGGCCTTCGCCGCCGCCACGTCCGGGCGGCCCGGCCCGGCGGTGCTGCTGGTGCCGGCCGACCTGCTGAGCGAGAAGGCGGGGCGCGCGTCGCCGCGCCGGTCCAGCCTCGGCCGCTTCCCGTTGGATCGCACCCTGGCCGACCCGGCGCGCATCGCGGAGGCCGCCGGGCTGCTGGCCCGCGCCCGGTGCCCGCTGGTTATCGCGGGCGGCGGCGTCCACCTGTCCGACGCGGCGGCGGAGCTTGCGGCGCTGCAGGGGGACGCGCACCTGCCGGTCGCGACCACCTTCATGGGCAAGGGCAGCGTCGATGAGACGCATCCGCTGTCGCTCGGCGTGGTCGGCAACACCATGGGGCTGGGCGCCCGCACCCGCGAGATGCGCCCCATGGTGGAGGGGGCCGACGTCGTGCTGCTGGTCGGCAACCGCACCAACCAGAACGGCACGGACAACTGGCAGCTTTACCCGCGCGGCGCGCGCTTCATCCACATCGACCCGGACCCGGTGGAGATCGGGCGCAACTATGAGGCGCTGCGCCTGCTCGGCGATGCCAAGCTGACGCTGGCCGCCCTGCGGGAGGAGATGCTGAAGCTCGACCTCGCCACGCGCGCCGCCGCCCGCCCGGCGGTGGAGGCGCAGATCGCCGCCGCGGTTTCCGGCTGGCGCACGCTGGTCGCGGGCGTCACGGCCCGGGACGGCGGCCCGGTGCGCCCGGAGCGCGTGGTCGCCGAGATCGGCCGGCGCCTGCCCGCCGATGGCATCGTGTGCGCCGACGCCTCTTATTCCTCGAACTGGGTCATCAACTACCTCACGGCGAAGCGGGCCGGGCAGCGGTTCCTGACGCCGCGGGGCCTCGCGGGCCTCGGCTGGGGCGTGCCGCTGGCCATCGGCGCGCAGGTCGCGGCGCCGGAGGCCCGGGTCGTGTGCCTGTGCGGCGACGGCGGCTTCGGCCATTCCTGGGCGGAGCTTGAAACGCTGCGCCGCCTGAAGCTGCCCGTCACCGTGGTCGTGCTCAACAACGGCATCCTCGGCTTCCAGAAGCACGGGGAGGACACGGTCCTGGGCGAGCATACCGTCGCCTGCGACTTCGCCGACGTGGACCACGCCGCCATCGCGCGGGCCTGCGGCGTCCGGGCGGCCCGGGTGGAGCGCGGGGAGGATGTCGGCCCGGCGCTCGACGCCGCCTTCGCGTCGAACGCGCCGAACCTGATCGAGGTGATGACCGACCCCGACGCCAAGCCGCCGCTCACCTTCTTCCACGGCCACTACCCGGAGCCGTTCTGACCGTGCTGGCGCTCCGCAAGACGCAGCCCGGCTTCGGCCTGGAACTGCAGGACATCCCCGAGCCGGGCGCCCCGGGCCGCGGGGAGGTGCTGGTGCGGGTCGAGGCGGCCGGCATCTGCGGCAGCGACGTGCATGCCTATGAATGGACGGACGGCTACCAGTTCATGGTGCCGCATTTGCCGCTAACCATGGGGCACGAGCTGGCCGGCACCGTGGAAGCCGCCGGCCCCGGCGCCGGGGTGGCGCCGGGCACCCGCGTGTCGGTGCATCCGCGCGTGGTCCGCGGGGAGCGCGACGTGGCGTGGCCCGGCGATCCCCGGCTGAGCGGGACGCCCATGGGCCTCGGCCTGTCCTGCGACGGCGGCTTCGCGCCTTTTCTGCGGGTGGAAGCGGGCAACGTCCTGCCGCTGCCCGATGCGGTGGACGCCGAATTGGGCGCCCTGGTCGAGCCGCTGGCCGTGGCGGCGGATGCCGTGATGGTGGGGGAGGTGGGCCTCGGCGACACCGTGCTGGTGCTGGGGCCGGGCACCATCGGCCAGGGCCTCGCGCTGATGGCGCGGGCCGCAGGCGCCGGGCGGGTGATCGTCACCGGACGCGCGGACGGCCCGCGCTTCGACGTGCTGCGCCAGCTCGGCGTCCCGGACTGCGTCGATGTGGCCGAGGGGCCGCTGGCCCGGCAGGTGCTGGCGCTGACCGGGGGCAAGCCGGTGGACGTGGTGCTGGAAGCCACGGGGCACCCGCCGTCGATCACCGACGCGCTGTCGCTGCTGAAGCGCGGGGGCATCCTGGTGGTGGCCGGCATCCATGCCGCGCCGCTGTCGCTGCCGTTGACCGTGTTCGTGCGCAACCGCCACCAGCTCCGCGCGTCGCACAGCTCGGAGCAGCGCACCTGGGAGCGTGTCACGGCGCTGCTGGCGCGCGACCCCGAAGGCTTCCGCCCGATGATCACGCACCGGCTGCCCTTGGCGCGCGGGCTGGACGGCTTCGAGCTGTCGCGCCAGCGCGCCGCCAGCAAGGTCATCCTGTTGCCATGAGCAGGGCCGGCCATGTTCCGACCAGTGGCCAAAAGGCCGATCCAACCAGGGGAATGTCTTGATGCGGAATGAGACAAGGGGCGCGGCGCGCAACGGCGGGGGCGTCCGATGAAGGCCGGCGCCCGGGGACCGTTCCCGCTGCGCGGCGGTACCGCCGTCGTCACCGGGGCCGCGAGCGGCATCGGCGCCGCGCTGGCCGCGGCCCTCGCCGGGCGAGGCTGCAACCTGGCGCTCGCTGACGTGAACGCGGCGGGCCTGCAGGACGTCGCGTCGCGGGCCAGGGCCGCGGGGGTCAAGGTGAGCGAGCACCGGCTGGACGTGGCGGACGCGGACGCCGTCGCCGCCTTTCCCGAGGCCGTGCTGGCCGAGCACGGGCGCGTTTCCGTGCTGGTCAACAACGCCGGCGTCGCGACCGGCGGCACGTTCGACCAGGTGTCCCCGGCGGACTTCGACTGGTGCTTCACCATCAACTTCTGGGGCGTGGTGTGGATGACCCGCGCCTTCCTGCCCGCCTTGCGGCGCGAAAGCGCGGCCCAGGTCGTCAACCTTTCAAGCGTGTACGGCCTCATCGCGCCGCCGGGCAACGTCGCCTACGCGGCGAGCAAGTTCGCGGTCCGGGGCTTCTCGGAGGCGCTGCGCCACGAACTGGAGGCCGCCGGCTCGCCCGTGGGCATGACCGTGGTCTTCCCGGGCGGGGTGCGCACCAACGTCGCGGCCAATGCGCGGACGACCGGGCTGAGCAGCGCCGAGATGGAGGCGGGTGCGAAGCTCATGACCAGGCTCCTCACCTTTCCCCCGGAAGGAGCCGCCGAAGCCATCGTGCGCGGCATCGAACGGCGCAGGAAGCGCGTCCTTGTCGGCAACAGGGTGCGGCACGTCGTGGCCATTGAGCGGCTGTTTCCGGTCAACTACTGGCGCGTGATGGCCCGGCTCACCGGGTGGAACCGGGAGCCGGCCCGGTGACCGGTGCCGCGGCCCAGCCAAGGGGCACTTGTGTCCGGGGACGCTGCCTCCTTATCCCGCCCAGCACCGCCATTTCCCGGCACAAGGAACGACAGGCATGAGTGACCAGGGCACAACCCTTGAGCGTGGGTCGGCCGAGCCGGAGCGGGGCGCCGCGGCGGAGCACCTCGACGTGCTGATCGTGGGCGCCGGGCTGTCCGGCATCGGCGCCGGCTACCACCTCCAAGCGCGCTGCCCCGGCATGAGCTATGCGCTGCTGGAGTCGCGCGGCACGATCGGCGGCACCTGGGACCTGTTCCGCTACCCCGGCATCCGCTCGGACTCCGACATGTACACGCTGGGCTATTCCTTCCGGCCCTGGGTCGGAGACAAGTCGATTGCCGACGGCCCCTCCATCCTGAACTACGTCCGCGACACCGCGCGGGAATTCGGCATCGACCGGCACATCCGCTTCAACCACCGCGTCCAGCGGGCCTCCTGGTCGTCGGCCGACGCGCGCTGGCTGGTGGAGGCCGAGCGGACGGACACGGGCGAGCCGGTCCGGCTGACCTGCAACTTCCTGCTGATGTGCAGCGGCTACTACAGCTACGCCGCCGGGCACGCGCCGGAGTTCCCCGGGGCCGACATCTTCGGCGGGCGGATCGTGCATCCGCAGTTCTGGCCGGAGGATCTCGACTACGCGGGCAAGCGCGTCGTGGTGATCGGCAGCGGCGCCACCGCGGTCACGGTGGTGCCGGAAATGGCCAAGACGGCGGCGCATGTCACCATGCTGCAGCGCTCGCCCACCTACATCGTCGCGCGCCCGTCCGAGGACAAGGCCGCCCAATGGCTGCGCGCGCGCCTGCCGGCGAAGCTGGCCTACCGGGTGGCGCGGCTGAAGAACATGGCGCTGGGCATGTATTTCTACCGCCTCGCCCGCAAGAACCCGGAGAAGACCAAGCAGCAGATCATCGCCATGGCGCAGCACGCCCTGGGGCCGGACTACGACGTGGGGACGCATTTCACCCCGTCGTACAAGCCGTGGGACCAGCGGCTCTGCCTCGTGCCCGACGCCGACCTGTTCAACGCGATCCGCGGCGGCAAGGCGTCGGTCGTGACCGGCCATATCCAGACCTTCACCGAAGCCGGCATCCGCCTCCAGTCCGGGGAGGAGATCGAGGCCGACATCATCGTCACGGCGACGGGGCTCAAGGTCAACCTGCTCGGCGACGTGAAGCTCAGCGTGGATGGCGTCAGCGTCGATCTTTCAAAGGCGCTGGCCTACAAGGGGATGATGTTCAGCGGGGTGCCGAACCTCGCCTCGGTCATCGGCTACACGAACGCGTCCTGGACGCTCAAGGCCGACATCACCTGCGAGTACGTGTGCCGGCTGCTCAACCACATGAAGCGGCGCGGCCTCAAGGCGGCGACGCCCCGGCGGGACCCGGCGGTGGAGGAAGAGCCGTTCTTCAGCCTGACCTCCGGCTACGTCCAGCGCGGCATCGGCATGATGCCCAAGCAGGGGTCGAAGCGGCCCTGGAAGCTGCACCGGAACTACGCCATGGACGCGCTGGCCCTGCGCTTCGGCCGCGTCGCCAACGCGATGGAGTTCACGCGGCGCTGACAAGAACGGGCGTGGCTGCCGGAACCGGCCCCAACGAGGCCGGAGCAGCCTCGGCCAAAGGCGAACCATCAAAGGGGAGGAAACCGTCGGAATGTCCAGTCAAGCCGTGGCGAACGCGACGCCGCCATTCGGAACCGTGTGGAACCGCCAGTTGCCGCATTACCCGCGGCAAGGCGTCCGCATGGCGCTTCTGCTGCTCGTCGTCGCCATAACGGTTTCGCTTTACTACCAGCTTTACGTCGGCGGCGGCGTCGCGACCCTGATGCTGACCGAGCTGCGCATCCCCTTCGGGGTCTTCGTCTTCATCCTGGCGGCCGGCAACCTGCTGGGCGCCTTCGGCTCGCTGCTGGCCGGGCTGGCCGACCGGTTCGGGCGGGCGAACCTGATCGTGTACGGCATGCTGGTGGTGTCGCTGCTGACGCTGTTCGTGCTGCCGAACGTGAGGACGCCGCTGCAGTTCGCCGCCGCGTCCTGCGCCGTCGCGTTCGTCGAGGGCATCGTCCTCGTCACCACGCCGGCGCTGATGCGCGACTTCTCGCCCCAGGTCGGCCGGGCGGCGGCGATGGGCTTCTGGACCGTGGGGCCGGTGCTGGGCAGCCTCATGGTCAGCGCCGTGAACACCCTGACGCTGCCCAATCTGCAAACCTGGCAAAGCCAGTTCCACATCTGCGGCGCGATCGGCCTCGTGGTGTTCGTGGTGGCCTTCTTCGGCCTGCGCGAGCTCGCGCCCGGGTTGCGCGACCAGCTCATGGTCAGCGAGCGCGACCGCCTGCTGGTGGAGCTGCGGGCCAAGGGCCTGGACGTGGAAGCGAGCCTGAAGCAGCCGTTGCGCCAGATCCTGCACCTCGACGTGCTCGCCTCGGCCATCGGCGTGTCCACGCTGCTGATCTTCTACTACACGGCGGTGGCGTTCGGGACGATCTACCTCGTCACCGTGTTCCAGTTCACCGTGGCCCAGGCCAACGAGGTCGCGAACTGGACCTGGGCGGCCAACGCGGTGTCCCTGGTTGCCGCCGGGATGCTGTCGGACCGGCTCCGCGTGCGCAAGCCGTTCATGCTCGTGGGCGGCATCGGCGCCGCGGCCCTGATGTGGTACTGGCTCACCCTGGCCGGCCAGCATCCCCCGTTCGCCGTGGTGGCGGCCGTCAGTTGCGCGCAATCCGTCCTGGTCGGCTTCGCCTACACGGCCTGGATGGCGAGCTTCACCGAGACCGTCGAGGCGCGCAACCCTGCGCTGACGGCGACCGGCCTGGCGATCTGGGGCTGGCTGCAGCGCCTGGTCGTCACGGCATGCTTCCTGGCCTTGCCCTATGTCGTCAACAGCGTGACGCCGCTGATCGAGGCGCCCGCCTATCTCACGGCCTACCAGCAAACGCTTGCGGCAAAGGCGGCGCCCAGCCCCGAGCTGCTCGCCCACCTTGGCGCGATCCAGAAGGCGGCGGCGGAAACGCCGGGCCAGTGGCAGCTCTGGTACTGGGTGTGCATCGCCGGCGTCCTGCTGTTCGTCCTCACGATCTTCGCCATGCGCGGGCGATGGAGCCCGGCGGCGGCGAAGGCCGACGTGGACGCGCATGACGCGCTGGTGGCCCAGGAACTCGCGGCGCTGCGGGCGGAACCGGA
>CAXTUO010000129.1:0-8064 GCA_964247175.1 uncultured Acetobacteraceae bacterium
GCCTCATCCCGCGCGGGCGCCTGCGCGGGCAGCAGCGGCCCCACCGTCAGCTCCGCAGCCGGCCGGCGTCGGGGAAGCGTTTGAGATAGGCTTGCTCATGCCGCACCCGTTGGACCGCGGCGTCCCCGGCCATCTCGGGGTTCGGGACGCTCTGACCGGCCAGGATCTTCTCGACGTCGGCCATGGCGTCAGGGGAGAGCAACGCCTGCAGGTATGATTTCAACTGCGACACGATGCCGTCGTCCAGCTCCGTCTCGTCGTCGCGGGCCACTCCGGGGGGGCGTGCTGACATGAACTTACCTTTCTGTCTGAGTGCTGCGTCGAAGACCACCACATCAGGCCCGCAGCGGCCTTCACTCACGATCGCCAGGTGATTGGCGGTTATGGACCGCATGGTGCCGTCAAAGGAGACGCCATCGGCTGTTCCCGGGATCATTTCGGCCCGATACCTGTAACCCGCCGAGAGCTGGCGCTGCTCACCGCTCTCAATGCCCTCAATGGCCGCGCCGTCCCAGATCGACAGCGACGCCACGAGGTATGGCGGCGCCCAGCGCACGTCCTGGCCGATGGAGCCGACGACAACCTTGTGGTCGTGGTCGGCCGCGGTCAGCGGGCGGTGGCGCATGAGGACCGGCTTGCCGGCGAAGCTGGGCGCCCCCTTCTCCAACTCGGCCGGGTCGCGGTGCAGCCGGTAAAGGCGGCCGGGGTCGAGGCCGAGGCGTTCACCGTCGGGGATCTCGCTGCCCCAATACTCGGAGACGCACGCCTTGGTGATGGGCGACACCTCGACGTGCAGATGCCCGTCTCCATCCACCCGGCGCACGCTGGCGCGGTCCAGGGCAAGCCGCACCGTGTCCCTCCGGGCGGTGGGCATCGCCGGCCTGGCTGGCCGGGCTGCTGCAGTGGTGGCGAACTTCATGGGACTGGTCCCTTCCTATGCGGCACGGTCACCGGCACCCCTGTTGTATGCCATCCGGAACAATGCGCGCACGGGTAGATTTGGCCGGCGCGGCGCCGCAACAGGATGGCGCTGGCCTCTTGCCGGCTGTGCCGCACCTTGCCGGTGCAGCCGGGCACGAACACGGGCCGCGGGGCCACGCCACCCGGCGCCGGCTGCTTGAGGTGTGCGGCGCTCATGCGGCTTCCCGTGCTGCTCTGGCCACCCATCGAGGCCGCGTTGCGTTACGGGGGCGCACCGTTGCAGGCGTTGCACCCCTTAAGGGGGGGTGCAACGCTGCAACGCTCGCGGACACGCCCGGAGGAAAGTGCAACGCGGGGTCAACAGGATGCAACGGGGTGCAACGCGACAGGTCAGAGCAGCCACACCCATTCCCCCATGATGCCAAGTTTGCCCTTATCTTTCAGACGGTTAAGGCCACGGAACAGGGTGCTGCGCTCCGTTGCACTCATCGGGCCGCCGGGTGCAACGCCAGGTGCAACGGGTGCAACGCTGATCCTCATGCAGTGCCGCAAGTAGTCCCGCAGCGCGTTGCGCGTTGCACCTCGCACCAGGGGCATGTCGGGGCCTGGCTGCACGTCACCATGCGGCTGGTCCGGCGCCGCAAAGAAGTCCTGGATGTCCCGCAGCCAGCCCTGCTCGTCGGTCGTCAGCTTCTTGCCCTTGCGCCCAGCATCGGGGGCGGGCGCCTCCGCCGCGACCGTGCACGAGGTCACGTCTTCCCCGTGCTGGTTCCGGCCCAGCACCTGCACGTCCAGCCGGAAGCCGAAGGCCGCGCCCTTGGTCAGCTCGCGTTGCTTGACCACAGTTGCCGTTGCGCTACCCGTGGCCTCGTCCGCCCTGACCTCGATCTCGGTGTCCATGGCGGCCCGCAGCAGGCTATGCCCCCGCGCGCCCTTGGCCGCGTCCTTGCCGGAGTGGTGGACGAACAGCACGCAGGCGCCAGTCGCGGCCCGGATGGCGTCCATGCTGCGCACCAGCGCCCCCATGTCGTCCGGCGCGTTCTCGTTGCCCCCAGCCATCGCGCGGGACAGGGTATCCACCACCACCAGCTTGACCGGCCGGCCCATGTGCGCCGCCGCGGCCTGGACGGTCTCGATCAGCCGGGGCGTGTCGGCCTCCGGGTCCAGCAGGTTGAGGCACGCCGGGATCGCCGCAAAGGGCGTTGCAGGCGTTGCACCCGGCGTTGCGCCCGTTGCACCTGGCGGCGTGAGGTGCGCTTGCCGCCAGGCCGCCAGGCGGTTGCGGAAGCCGTTGCCGCCCTCCATGGCGCAGTACACCACCCCGCCCTGGTCCACCCGGCGGCCGTTCCACGCCTTCCCGGTCGCGACGTGCAGCGCCAGGTCGATCACCCAGAACGTCTTGCCGGTGTTGCTGTCCCCATAGACCACGGCCGCGCCGCCCTCGGTGAGCACGCCTTGCACGAAGTCCTTGGAGTCCACCACCGGCATGATGCGGTCAAACCAGAGCAGCGGCAGCGGGGTTTCCCAGACCGGCTCGGGCGGCAGGCGGTCACGCAACCAGGCTTCCGGCTGGTCGGGCTGCACGTCCGCGGCGTCGGCGCCGGGGGGCAAGTCATCGACCCGCAGCACCCGCGCCCCTGGCACCAGCGCCGCGACCTCGGCGGCCGCCTTGCAGCCCGGGGCGTCATTGTCGGGCCAGATGAACTTGGCGGTCTGACGCTCGACCAGCGGCGCCCAGTCCGCTTTCGCCACCGCCGCCGCCCCGCCCGGCCAGGTCACGCAAACCAGGTCAGGGAACAGCCATTGCGCGGCATCGGCTGCCTTTTCGCCTTCGCAGACCATCACGGGGGCGTCCGGCCGGGCTGCCAGCTTGTCGAGGCCGTAGAGCGGCTGGGGAGCGTCGGGCGCCCTATCGTGCCAACCCGTGACGGCGACGCCCTCCTTCTCCAAGACGCCATAGGTCAAGGGCACGAACAACTTGCGTTTCTTGCCCCGTGCCTCAATCCGGCGGACGTAGAACAGCAGGTCTCCCCGGGCATCCCGGTAGGTGTGCAGCACGTCGCAGTGCAGTTGCTTGTCCGTGGGCGGCGGCGCGTCGGCAGGAGGCGGCACCATCGGGCGCCACTTCTCCCGTTCCGCGGGCTGTGCCTTGGCCGGCTGCTGCGGCGGCGCTGAGGGGCGCGACCGGGCGCGCGGCGTGTAGGTGTCCGGCAGCGGGACCCCAGCCGCGTTGGCGACGCGCTCGACGGCTTCGGGGAACTTCACCCCGTGCCGCTTCTCGATGAAGGTGAACACGTCGCCGGCGGCGCCGCAGCCGTAGCACTTGAACCGGTTGTCCGGGTACACCTTGAAGCTGCCGGACTTCTCGGCATGGAACGGGCAAAGCCCCTTCCACCGCTTGCCGTCGCGCTTGAGCGGCACGGCCTCCTGCACCACCGACACCAACGGGCAGCGGTCGCGCAGCTCGTCCAGAAAAGCCAGGGGAAACAGGGCAGACACCGGTTGCGGGGTGCCATTATGGGCGGACATGGTTGGTCCTCCTGCTGGGAGGACCAGGGAGGACCGGCGCACTTGCAGGCCGCGAGCGCGGCGTCATATGCTTATGCAGCCGAACCGCCCGCCCGGGCCTCCGGTTGTGACTTCGGAAACCCGCCTCTGCCGCCAAGCTCGGGGCGGGTTTTCCATGTACAGCGTGCGACGCCTGGCCGGCCTCAGCAAGCGGCCTCATTTTGGTAGCGCCATCGGCCCGCGGCGTGCCGCGCAGCTCCTGCAGGTCATCGATCATGGCGCACATGCGAGCAGTGCCAGCAGTTGCTTGACGGCGCGGTGCAGGGCGTTGGCGTCCTCAGCCAGCTCCCAGGATGGAACACCCAGCCGCCGGGCGGCCCCGATCTCCCACAGAAGCAACCGGCGGGCACGGTCGAGGCGGGCGCGGCAGGCGGTTAAAGCGGAGCCGTCACCGGGCGCCATGCGCGACCACCTGGCCGCGCGGGCGCGGGGCGGGGGTCGCGAGCCGCAGCGCCGCGGCGATGGCGGGCAGGTCGGCAGGGTGGAAGTGCCAGATGCCGCGGCGCTGGTGCGCGGGGAACAGGCCGTTGACGGCTGCCTCGCGCATCACGCGGTAGTCGGGGGTGATGTATCCCTCCTCCTGCAGCGCGGCGGGCAAGCCGGTCAGGCGGATGGCGTCATGGCCGGGCAGCGGTGTGTAAGGCGGGTTCAAGGGGGCGATCCTCCGGGTAACGGGTGGGGGGAAGCGCCAGGGCCATGCACCTTCGAGGCTTGAGTGTTCACACACGCGCGCCTAGTTTCCGGGGTGCAGCCGCCGGGGTCTTGTCCGAAGGTGCACGGTCCTGGTTGTCACGAAGGGGCGCAGCCCTTGCCGGGGCTGCGCTCTTCGCTTTGGTGGTTCGGCCCGGCGTCTTCGCCTTTCGGGCCGCGGCAGCCCGGCTATCCCGCAGGATCTGCCCGGCGATGACGATCAGGTCGGAACTCATGAAGCTCTTGCGCACGAGCAGCATGGCCTTGCCGTAGGGGTGCGACGGCTGCTGGTGTAGCGGCGGCGCGTAGAACTCCTGCCGCCGGCGCTCGTCATCCTCCCCCAGCCAGGTCAAGGTGATGCCGGCCGGGTTCAGGCAGCTTTCGATCCGGTGCGGAAGGTAGAGCGATCCCGCGGGGGCGGACGCCGCAGCCTGCTTCACGCTGGGGTCCGGAACGTGGGGCATGTTCTCGATCAGCCCGTCCAGCAGCTCGCCCCACGTCCGGGCGCCGAACATCGGCTCCTGCGCGTCACTGGACGGCCAGGCGCCCTTGAACTCCAACGAGCGGAGCAGCGTGTCCGACTCGCCCGCGTAGGTCGCGTGCACGCCCAGGAAGGCGTTCAACATGCTGCCCAGGTCCGACGCCAGCAGCTCCCGCCGGCTCCTGTTCGGCCACCGGTCGAGTTCGATCAGCGGCCTCGTCATGCGGGCAACGGTGGCGAAGGGCAGCGTTGCCGCCGCGCTTAGCCTCGAAAGTGCAGGACTCGAAACCGCCGTCATGGGGCAAGCCTATGGGGCTACGCGCACACGCGCAAGCGTTTCAGCCGATTTTTCGCTTTGTGCGGAAACGAGCTACGGCCGGCCAGCGTCGCGCGTCAGACCGGGGCCGTCCTGACCCTCCATGGCTAGGCCCGCGCCAGCAGGTTGCGCACGCTTGAGGCGTGCCAGGTGCCTCCCCGTGCGGTCGGGACGCCGCGGCTGTTCAGCCCGCCGGCCAGGGCCGCCAGCGTCGTGACGCCTGCCGCCTGCAACTCGCGAACCACCGGCAGCACCCGGGCCGCGTACGTGTCGGCCGCCTGGCGGGTTGCGGCGCCGCCCTTGGCCTGGGCCGCCGGCAGGTTGGTGCGGTTGCCGAGCTGCGCCCCTCGGGCTTTCAGCGCCGCCAGCGCCGCCTTGGTCCGGGCGCTGATTAGGGCACGCTCCTTCTCGGCGAACGCCGCGTATAGGTGCAGCATGAACGGGTCAGGGTCCGCGCCCAGCTCGGCCACGACGAAGGGCACGCGCTGCGTCATCAGACCCGAAATGAAATGCACGTCGCGGGACAGCCGGTCGAGCTTGGCGACCGCGACCGGGCACTTCGCCCGCTTGGCCTGGGCCAGCGCCGCGGCGAGCTGGGGCCGGCGGTCCAGGGCGTCAGACCCCTTCCCCGTTTCAGCCTCGACATACTCGGCGAGCAGCTTGTAGCCCTCGGCCTGGCAGAACCGGGCGATGGCCTCGCGCTGGGCCTCGATGCCCAGCCCCGAGCGACCCTGCTGGGCGGTGCTGACGCGGATGTAGCTGACAATGGCCTTGTCCATAGCGGCTCCTTGCGGTGCCGCAGCATATACAAAACCTATACGCTTGTATAGCTATGTAAAAAGGCTGGTCTGACCCAAGCCGCCGCTGGTCTAACTCGACGGGGCTTCAGTCGGACTGAAAAGATCCTGGGTCTGACTAGGGAGCGTTCCAGTCCGACCACGAAGGCCTCTGGTAGGCCCCTTCTTCTGGGACGACGTAGCGTGTCCCAGCGACCGCAACTTTGACGATGCCCGAAGATAGAAAAGGAAGTACGGCTCGGCGATGTGGAGGTTTTCCACGTCTGCGGTCTTGTCCCACTCGATCGGCTGCGTGCCCTGGACGCCCGTGTCGACCGCAACGGTGTTCTTCGCGATTTTGTCGATCTGCGTGCATGCCTCGCTCACGTTGGAGCCGACCGGACCCTTGGTCGCGTCGGCACACACTGCCGCGATCCGACCAAGCAGGGCGTTATAGGTGATGCTCATCACGGGCGGGTCGGAGGCAATTGCGAGGAGGACAGCCCGGTACACGTCCCCGACCGTGCCGTCCTTGAAACTGAACTCATTGCGTTCTTGCCCCCGCAGCTTCGGACCTACATGCATCGCCTCGACCAGCTTGCTGAAGTCAGTCGTGGCAGATGTGGTCTCAAGGATGCGTCTCATGTCCTCATCTGACACGGCAAACGGGCGCAGTGTAGAGCATGTCTCGAACACGTTCATGCGGAAGCAGGTTTGGAGGCACAGCGACTGCATTAACTGGGGTGACCCGCACGCCTCGACGGCCAGCCGGCTGATGAAGTCCGCCGAGACGTCCATATTCAGCGTGCGGAAGCCGCGCTCAGCGATTTGCGCGAGCTCTCCCTCTTCCCAGAATGCCATGTCCACGGCCTGCACGCGCCCGCGCAGTTCGGGGTTGGCGCGCACAACGTCGTCCGAACGGTGCGGCACGCTGGCTGTGCAGATCTTGATGCCCATTTCCGTCGCGGCCTTGAGTTGCTTGGCCACCTCCACCTGAAGTTCTCGGGGCATGTAGTGGAAGTCATCCACGAACACGGCATAGTCCGAGGACCCGATCTCGTGTTGGACCTGCCGCATGCCGCTGCGGCCGTAGGTGAAAGCCTTGCTGCCCGTGGTGGTGGTCCCGGTCGTTGCCTCGGCTTTGCCCGAAACGCCTCCCACTCCCACCAGCCTGAAACTGCCCTGCCCGCCGACCATGCTGGTGCCCGTCGAGGCCTGCGTATCTTGGGCCGTGCTTGAAACGGGCGTTCCTATCCAGTCAAGCACCGCCGACCATAGCCCTTCTGGTTCAGTGATCTGCGGGCCAAAAATCCGAATGAGCAGGTCCTTGCCGACAACCTTCTGCAGCAGCACTGACTTGCCGGACTTGGACGGACCCGAGATCGAGATGATTATGTTCGGCGTCTTGAGGCCGAGGAAGACTTGTTTCTCGAAATCCTGCCGACGTTCCACGTAGGTCCAAAGTGGATAGTCGTTCGGGGTGAACACCTCCGAGGCTTGCACTACCACATCCGGCACCATCTCAGTCGGTCCTTTTTGAATCTGTTTCGGTCAGACCGGAGAGCGGTTCGGTCGGACCCGGAACGCCCTTGGTCGGACCCTTCATCTCGGACAGCCGCTGGCGGATCAGGCCATAGGCGCCGCGGCTGACGGCCTTGGGCGGGGGTGCCCCGGCGGCGGACAGCGAGGACGCCAGCGCGACCAGGCGCTCAAGCTGGGCCAGGTCCGCGGCCGGGTCTGACGCGGGGGCTGCCTGCGGTTGGACCGGCACCGCCGCCCGGCTCTCCTGGCGGTCCGTCTGCACCTGGCTGCGGATGGCCCGGGACACCCATTCGCCGATAGGCTGTCGCGCCCGCTCGGCCGCGGCGATGGCGGCATTCCTCGCCTCGGGGCTGATCCCTTTGATCGTCCACGGCTTGACGCGATCCTCGGACGCTTGGTCTGCCTGGTCTGCCATCAGTCTGCCTTTGCGGTCGGACCCCGGATAGCCGCCGGCCCGAGCGCAGGTCAAGGTTGCCGGCCAGCACGCTGCCAGGGGCGTGCCCGGCGCGCCGAAAACGGGGGCCAGGGCGGCCCGCAGCGTGCGCCGGGTGCCTGACCCTATGCCGGCCATGCCGGGGCCGCCCTAACCCCGCCGTAGCCCGCGCTCGACCGCGGGCCGGCGCGGCGCAATACTTGGCGCTGTAGGGGGTAGGGCACATGGGCGATCTGTATGCCGCGGACGTACTCGAGTGGTCGGAGCACCAGGCCCGGCTGTTGCGCGACGTCGCGGCCGGCAAGCTGAGCAACGAGGCTCCCGATTGGGCCAACAT
>CAXTUO010000130.1:0-8051 GCA_964247175.1 uncultured Acetobacteraceae bacterium
TGGACGACAAAGGCCAGGTCATGATGTGGCTGGAAGCCCTGCGCGCCTGGCACGCGGTGCACGGCACGCTGCCGGTCCGCGTCACCGCGCTGATCGAAGGCGAGGAGGAGGTCGGCAGCCCCAACCTGGACCGCTTCCTGGCCGAGCACGCCGACGCGCTGCGTGGCGACGCGGCGATCATCAGCGACACCGGCATGTGGGACATCGACACCCCGGCGCTGACCACGCGGCTGCGCGGCCTGGCCTACATGCAGGTGGTCATCCGCGCGGCGGACCGGGACCTGCATTCCGGGATTTTCGGCGGCTCGGCGCTGAACCCGATCAACCTGCTCGCGCGTATCCTGGGTGAGTTGCACGACGCCGACGGCCGCGTGCAGTTGCCGGGCTTCTACGACGGCGTGCGGGAGGTGCCGCAGTCGCTGCAAGGCGACTGGGCGGCGCTGGGCTTCGACGAGGCCGAGTTCCTCGGCGGCATCGGGCTGAGTGTGCCAAGCGGGGAGCGCGGGCGCACCGCGCTTGAGCGGCTGTGGGCGCGGCCGACCGCGGACGTGAACGGCATCTGGGGCGGCTACCAGGGGCCGGGCAGCAAGACCGTGATCGCGGCGGAGGCCGGGGCCAAGGTGTCCTTCCGCCTGGTGCCCGGCCAGGACCCGGCGGCGGTGGTGCAATCGTTCCATGAGTTCGTGCAGGCCAGGCTGCCGGCCGATGCCCGCGCGGAGGTCACGGGCGGCGCGACCCCGGGGGTGGAAATCCCGGCCGACAGCCGTTTCGTGCAGGCAGCGCAGGCGGCGCTGGCGGAGGAGTACGGCCGCCCCGCCGTGCTGATCGGCAGCGGCGGCAGCATCCCCGTGGTGGGAAGCCTTCACCGCCTGCTCGGCATGGACAGCGTGCTGATGGGCTTCGGCCTGGACGACGACCAGGTGCACAGCCCGAACGAGAAATTCGAGTGGCGCTGCTTCCACAAGGGTTTGCGCTCCCATGCCCGTTTGTTGGGCAAGCTGGCGGGTTGACCGCGGGGCTGCGGGCGCGGGGGCTGCGGCACGCGCACGCGGGACCGTTCGACCTTGACCTGCCGCCGGGCACTTGCCTCGCGATCACCGGGCCGTCCGGGTCGGGCAAGAGCCTGCTGCTGCGCATGGTGGCGGATCTCGACCCGCATGAGGGCGACGCATGGCTTGACGGCGTGGACCGGAGCACGCTGTCCGGCCCGGATTGGCGGCGCCAAGTCGCATATGCGCCGGCGGAGCCGGGCTGGTGGCTGAACCGAGTCGGGGAGCATTTCCCGGCGCCCAACCCCGACGCCGGGCGGCTGAGCCTTTCGCCGGACATCTGGGACCGGGCGGTGGCGGCGTGCTCGACCGGGGAGCGGGCGCGACTGGCTCTGCTGCGCGCGTTCGCGGCGGGACCGGCCGTGCTGCTGCTGGACGAACCGACCGGAGCGCTCGACCACGATACGACGCTGGCGGTCGAGGCCCTGCTCGCGGACCGCATGGCGGCGGGGTTGGGCTTGGTGCTCGTCACGCACGACGCGGCGCAGGCGGATCGGCTGGGCACGGTGCGGCGGCGCATGGCGGGCGGGCGGCTCACGTGAGCGCCATCGTGCTGCAGCCCGGCGATCTCGTGGTCGCCGCGGTGCTCCTCGTGGTGGACGGCGCGCTGTCGATCGTGCTCGGCCTGGGGCTGCATCGCGCCGTGGTGGTGGCGACGGCGCGCATGGTCTTGCAGCTGCTGCTGATCGGCGTCGTGCTGCGTACGGTGTTCCAGTCGGAATCGGCCTTGGCGACGCTCGGCATCCTGACGGCGATGACGCTGGTGGCGATCCGGGAAGGGGCCGCACGGCCGCGGCACCGGCTGGCACGGTTCGGCAACTACGCGGTTGCGGGGCTGGCGGTGGGCGCATCGACCGTGCTTGCGGCGTTGCTGGCGCTGACCACGGCGCTGCGGCCGGAACCCTGGTGGAACCCACGTTACGCCATCCCGGTCACCGGCATCGTGCTGGGCAGCGCCTTCGGCACGGCGAGCCTCACGCTTGATGGCGTGTTGGGCGGCGCGGCGGCGGCGCGTGCGGGGATCGAAGCGCAGTTGACGCTCGGCCAGTCCTTCGCGGCGGCGACCCGGCCATTGGTGGCCGACGCGATCCGGCGCGGGCTGATGCCGGTGCTGAACCAGATGGCGGCGGCCGGGCTCGTCACCTTGCCGGGCACCATGACGGGCCAGATCCTGGCCGGATCCGATCCCATCGAGGCCGTGAAATACCAGATCCTGCTCATGCTGCTGCTGGCTGGGGCGAGCGCGCTGGCGGCGATCATCACAGCGCGGATGGCGGCACGGCGGCTGACCGACGACCGGCAGCGGCTGCGGCTCGACCGGCTGACGACGTAGCGCCGGGCCGGTCCTGAATCACGCCTTGAGCAGCGCCGCGGCGATGGCCCGCCACTCCGCGTCGAGCGGCCCGGCGGCAACTGGCTTGCCCGCCCGGCGATACCAGTAGCCGGCGTTCGCCGCATCGCCCTCGACGCGATGCAGGTAGGCGTGCACCCAGGCGGCGGGTGCGCCGTCGTCGGCCTGGGCGGCTTCGTGCGCCCGTGTCCAGTCATCGCGTGCGGCCCACCAAAGCGCCTCAATGGCGGCGCCCTTCTCGGGCGGCTCGGACGCCGCGCGGAGGTCGTCTGGGGTCATGGTCCTTCCTCCGATCATGTAACGGCCGCCGCGGGCCGGGCCGGGTGACGTTCCCGTTATTTCTGACCAAAGCACGGTTGACCCGTGCGTGCCAGCGGTTCATCGCCACGTCATGTTCCGCATGTTCCGACGCTTCGAAAATCTGATCGATCCCACCTGCACGCCCGTCGAGACGCCGCCGCCGCAAGGGTTGCTGGCGTTCTTCTGGCATTATGCCCGGCAGGTGCGCGGCCCCATCGCCGGGCTGTTCGTGGGCGGGCTGTTCGTGGCGCTGCTGGATGCCTCGATCCCGATCTGCATCGGCCGGGTGGCCGGGCTGGTCGCGACGCTGCCGCCGGGCGGCCTGCTGCGGGACCAATGGCCGCAATTGGCGGTCATGGGCCTGATCGTGCTGGTGCTCCGCCCCTGCATGGTCGCCACGCAGGCCATGCTGGTCAACCAGGCCATCAACCCCGGCTTCAGCAACCTGATCCGCTGGCAAAGCCATTGGAACGTCGTGCGGCAATCCTGGACGTTCTTCCAGAACGACTTCGCCGGGCGCATCGCCAACCGCGTGCTGCAAACCGGCCCGGCGCTGCGCGAGGTGATCGTCAGCGCGGTCGATTCCGTCTGGTACATCGTCGTGGTGGGCGGCAGCGCCGTGACCGTGCTGGCCTCGACCGACTACCGGCTGGCCCTGCCGATCGTCGCTTGGTTCGCGACCTACGCGGTGCTGCTGCGCGCCTTCGTGCCCCGGCTGCGCGACCGGTCGCGCCATGTCGCCGAGGTGCGGTCGGGCCTCACCGGGCGGATCGTCGATGCCTACACCAACATCCTGACCGTGAAGCTGTTCGCCAAGCCGCGGGACGAGGACGCCTTCGTGCGGGAGTCGGTCGATGAGCACACGGCGGCGTTCCGCGCGCAGACCCGGATGATCTCGACGCTGATCCTGTCGCTGACCGCGATGAACGCGGTGCTGCTGGTCGGCATGGCGGCGCTCGCGATCACGCTCTGGTCGCAGGGGCGCATCGCGGTCGGGCTGGTGGCGACGGCGATGGCGCTGGCGTGGCAGATCACCAACACCGCCGGCTGGGTCGCCCGCAGCGTCACCGCGATCTTCGAGAACGTCGGCATCGTGCAGGACGGCATGCGCTCCATCGCCGTGCCGCGGCAGATGCCGGACCGGCCCGGCGCCACCGCGTTGCAGCTCCTGGCCGGCGAGATCCGGTTCGAGGGCGTGCAGTTCGGCTACGGCGCGGAGCGCGGCGTGCTGCACGGGATCAACCTCCTCGTGACGCCGGGCGAGCGGATCGGCCTGGTCGGCGCGTCCGGCGCGGGCAAGTCCACCCTGGTGAACCTCTTGCTCGGCTTCTACACGCCGGAAGCCGGGCGCATCCTGATCGACGGGCAGGACATCGCCGGCGTGACCCAGGAAACGCTGCGGGCGGAGATCGCCATGGTGACGCAGGACACCTCGCTGCTGCACCGCTCCATCCGCGACAACATCCGCTATGGCCGTCCCACCGCCACGCAGGCCGAGGTGGAGGCGGCGGCCCGGCGCGCGCAGGCGCACGACTTCATCCTGCAACTGGAAGACTGGCAGGGCCGCCGCGGCTACGACGCGCATGTGGGGGAGCGCGGGGTGAAGCTGTCCGGCGGCCAGCGGCAACGCATCGCCATCGCCCGCGTGGTCCTGAAGGACGCGCCGATCCTGGTGCTGGACGAGGCGACCTCGGCGCTCGACAGCGAGGTGGAGGCGGCGATCCAGGAGCAGCTCGACGCCTTGATGCAGGGGCGCACGGTGATCGCCATCGCCCACCGGCTCTCGACCATTGCCCGCATGGACCGGCTGCTGCTTTTGGATGGGGGCCGCATCGTGGAGCAGGGCACCCATGCCGAGCTGCTGGCCCGCGGCGGCGCCTATGCCCAGGCCTGGACCCGGCAGTCCCTGGGATTCGAGGCGGCCGTGTAAACCTATTGCAGAAAACCCCACCGGGCGACGGCCGGCTCCGCCGCCGCCCATTTCCAGCGCGTGGCCTGCCGGCACAACGACGTGGTGAACAGGCTGGGCCGCTCGCCGTCTAAGACCGAGAACACGACCTCCCGGCAGGTGGCGAGCGGCGTCGTGAACTCCCGCACGACGGCGAGGTCGCCGTTCTCGTTGCCGATGGGGATGCTGTGCCGGATCTGCCAAGGCCGGGTTTCGCCAACCGGGGCGCTGCCCGCGGCGTCGGCGATGGCGTCCTGCTCGCCCTCTTGCCGGCTGAGGACGACGTAACGGCGCACCTCTTCCACCCCGGCGCGGACCCCGAGGCCGACGATGAAGCCGACCGCCGGGTTGGCCGTGACGGCGCCGGCCCCGCCGCCTGCGGCGAGTCCGGACACATCCGACACCGCGGCGCATCCGCCCAGCAGCGCGGCGCCCAGCGCCGCCGGGAGCAGGCGGATCACTGCAGCGGACCCCAGCGTCCCGTCGCCGGCTCGGCCGAGGCCCAGCGCCACGTCGTGCCGTCCTGGCAGATGGTCGCGGTGTAGAACTCGCGCCGCGGCCCCTGGCGCGTGGCGGTGTCCACGCTGAAGACGATCTCCTTGCACTGGAACGCCCCGGCGCCGAAGGCGCGGCTGACAACCACTTGGCCTGCTTCGTTGTTCTCGATCGGCAGCGTATGGCGGATGGACCAGGTTTGCACGGCACCGGGTTCGAGCGGCCCGGCAGCTTGGGCGATGGCGTCCTGCTCGTTGCCGTGGACGCGGCGGGTCGCGAACTTCAGGCCCTCGCTGGCAATCGAACGCACGCCGAGGCCGATCGCGGCAGCGCCGGCGGCGGACCGGGTGACAGCCGACGCGGCGCCCGCACCCGCGATGCCCGCGACGTCCGCCGTGCCCTCGGTCAGCAGCGAGCCGCATCCCGACAGGGTCAGCAGGCTTGCCGCCATGACGAAGCACCACCTGCGCTGTCGCGGGAATCGTTGCATGTCGCTCCGTGGGCCACGCCGACCCATGGCAGAACCAGATGCGGCCTATCCGGTCAACCCCCGCGGGTCCCGCTGCGCCCTACCAGAGTTGCCGCTGCAATACCCTGGCTTCGGGGATGGCCTCCAGCCGCAGGCCGCACTCGAACAGGCTGCCGTTGCGCCAGACTTGCAGGCGCATGACCTCGCCGAGCGCACGGTTGGAGACTGCCGCGGTGATGTCGTGCCGGCGCTTGGTGAGGCGCCCATCGATGGACAGGATGATGTCGCCGACCAGGAGCTTGGCGCGTTCGGCCGGGCTGTGGGCGGCGACGCTCTTGAGCACGCGGCCTTCCTGGACGGTGCCGGGCACGGTCTTATGCTCGGTCCGCACGCCGAGCCAGACCTGGGATGCCGACGTGGAGAATGGGGGCGGCGTGATGCTGTCCGCCAAAGGCCGCATGTTCGCAGGGCCGGGCTGGCCCCATCCGGCCGTCTGCTCGGCCCGTTGCAGCGCCAGGGCGTTCATCGCCTCCTTCGCCATGGTATGCAGGACCGCAAGCGTCGCGTCCTCGATCTGAGAGGGTTTGTGATCCATCACGCATAGCGTGCCGAGGGCGTAGCCGTCGTCATCGACCAGGCAGACCCCGGCATAGAAGCGGACATGCGGCGCCCCCAGGACGTGTGGATGGCTTTGGAACCGCGAGTCCGCCAGCGTGTCCGGAACCACCATGGCATGTGACGGGTCGGCGATGGTGTGGTTGCAGAATGCGAGCGAGCGCGGCATCTGCTGGATGTCGGTGCCGAACGCGGCCTTGATCGACTGGTGGTCGCGGCCGATCAGCGAAACCATCGCGATGGGCGCCTGCGCCAGATGAGCCGCCATCCGGGCCAAGGTGGTGAACGGCTCCCCAGCCGGCGACTCCGCAAGCGAATACGTATGCAGCGCCGCGATCCGCGCGGACTCTATCACCACGCGAAGCGCCGGCGGACGGTCAATGCCGGGCATGGCGGTCCCCCCGTTCCCAAGGCAGTCGCGATCTCTCCAAGTTCCACCCTGCGGTTGCGCCAGTTTGCATTATGTTACGTTTCTAAATCTGAATCGACTGCAAAATGTAACCCGGTTCGGCCCGATGACGCCAGCGTTTGCCTGCCGCTCCGTGACAGGCTGTCCCGCCTGGGTCACACCTTGGAAAAGAGATGACGCCCGGCGTTTGCGGCTTTAGGCTGGAGCAGTGAACATCCTCGCCCCCGCCAAGGCACGTTTGCAGATCGAAGTCGTGCATGACCTCGTGTGTCCCTGGTGCTATCTGGGCGTCCGGCGTTTGTTCCGGACAATGCGGCGGCGGCCTGACCTGATCTTCGATCTCGCATGGCGGCCATTCCTGCTCAATCCCGACATGCCGCGGTCCGGGATGTCGCGGACCGACTACGTGATCCGCAAGTTCGGCGGAGAGGACCGTGCCCGGCGCTTATACAGCACGATCACCGAGATCGGCAGCACGGAGGGCGTCGAGTTCCGCTTCGACCGCATCCGCCGCACCCCGAGCAGCGTCGATGCCCACCGCCTGGTGCGGTTCGCGTCCCGCTACAACCGCGGGCGCGAGGTGGTGGAGGCGCTGTTCGCCGCGCATTTCTCGGACGGCCGCGACATCGGCGACCTCGGCGTGCTGCGCGCCGTGGGCTTGTCCTGCGGCCTTGATCCGGCCGACGTGCTCGCCTTCCTGCACGGGGACCATGAGGTGGATGCCGTCCACGCCGACAACCTGCGGGCGCACCGCCTCGGGATAAACGGCGTGCCATGCTTCGTCGTCGGCGGGCGGCACGCGATTGCCGGCGCGCAGGAGCCGGAAGTGATCGAGCGCCTGCTGGACATCGCCGCCATCGACACCGCCGAAGCCTGAGCGTCAACGCGCCGTTCGCGCCGATGTGCGTGATTTTGCAACGATAATCAGGTAGGATGCACGCAGCGCGGCGGCGTTCCGCCCCCCCCTTGAGGTTTACCATGCACCCTACCGTTCCCGCCGCGCTGCTGGCCGCGTCCCTGTCCACGGTCGCCGTGACGCCTGCCGGGGCGGCCGACATCACTCCAGCCCAGGCCGATGGGTTGCAGTCGCGGATGCAAAGCTGGCTGCAGGGCATGCTGGGGTCAGACATGAGCCCAACCAGCCCGACGGTGCAGGTCAGGCCGCAAGGCGACCACTACCGCATCGAGCTTCCGTTCGGGTCGCCTCGCGCCGGCCAGCCGAACCCGCTGACGCTCTCCGCGTCTGCCCGGCCAGCCGAGAACGGGCGTTGGACGTTCGAGGGTCCCGAACTCCCCTCGCCTGCCCGGTTCACGTTGAACATGCCGGCCCCTGCGAAGAACGGGAAGGCACCGGGTCCTGCCGTTCCCGTCGAGTACACGATCACCACGGGCAGCCAGGACAGCCGGGGCACGTA
>CAXTUO010000131.1:0-981 GCA_964247175.1 uncultured Acetobacteraceae bacterium
AGAGCGGAAAGCACAGAGCATAGCGTAACCACTCCACGCGAACAGTGGAGGATCAATCCATCCAGGCACGTTCACGCACACCGAACCACAACCATCATCAAACGCTCAACATGATCCCGGATAGACACTTACAAGCCACCAATCTCTACACGGTTGCGCCCATTCGCCTTTGCAGCGTAGAGCGCCTTATCAGCCTCGGCGAGTATGGCTTTGAGTTCATTTTTGTGAGACGCCGCCGCGACTCCTGCACTGAACGTGTAGCTCCGGGTTTCTTTCTCGTCCGTTTCTATAGGTCGCAGGTGCGCCTTGATGTGCTGCAGGCAGCGCTGCGCGCGGGTCGTCGTCATATCTGGCATGATAACCAGGAACTCTTCGCCGCCGACGCGACTGGCAAAGGCGCCTTGGCCCAATCCGCAAGTCAGCTCTTTCGCGAAATCGATCAGAACATCGTCGCCTGCCTGGTGGCCGTACGTGTCGTTGATACGTTTGAAATGATCGATGTCCAAAATGGCAATCGAAAGAGGCAGGCGGTTGACCCTGAATTCCTGCAATGCGGCCTGCGCAAGTTCCATTCCGCGTCTTCGGTTGGGTAAGCCCGTAAGAGCATCGATTTGCGCATCCCTTATAGCCATGGAATGCGCTTCTCGTAGCCGAAACTCCTCACCTTTTACGGAGGAGATGTCCGCCGACGTTGCGAAGATCCAACCATTAGGAAGTTTGAACTCGCTGATCCACCACCATCTTCCATCGGACAGGTCGGTAGCGAAATTCCGCTGTTCGAACGGAAGCTTTCGTCTTCCCTTGACCGCGGGTATGAAACCCTCAATCGCCATTGATTGAACTTTGCATCCCTTGCCACTTCTTACGGCTTGGCCAAGCGCTTCGTAGAAGTAGGTTGGGCTTGTTACGATATCGGGAAACAAAGCCGAGCGCCATGCATCGTTTGCATATCTCACGATGTCGTCGTTATCGCATAGGCAT
>CAXTUO010000131.1:991-8032 GCA_964247175.1 uncultured Acetobacteraceae bacterium
GGCATATGCCGACGTGGCTGGCGGACAACGAACGCAGCAAAACTTCCACCAACTCTCGATGCTGGTCGATGTCGAGCGTCCCGAGAACAACATCGAACTGATCATGACCGCTCGATGGAGTCTGCCTGAGCTTGCCTTCGCACGTCATCGCAACTCCGATTATAGCGTTTTGTACATCGTTATATCCTGCGGTAAGTTAACAACTGCTCTACAGCAGGCGTCGTCGTGGATACGGTGGAAACATGGGTAGACCCGGAGGCAGCGTGTTGCGCAGACCTGGAAAGCGGGCGCAGTAGCCCCAACCCTGTTTGGGGTCGGGTGGTGCGGACGTAGTGTGGGCATCCGGGGATCAGGGAAAGAACAAACCTCCTACATCACTTCGCCTCCGGAGACCACCGGACGGATCCGTGCAACAGAGTCTCACACCCAGCCAAAATCCCGCACAGGACCTGAATTGTACACCAACGCCCCGTGGCAGCAGATCATCCCTGAACCCGCCACGGCAAGGCTGACAAGCATTAGGCTACAAGGCCCGATCCGTGCGCCAACACCGCCGCGGGAGGCTGACGCAGCAGGACCGGCCCTGCCGGGACATTCTGGGCGGCGAGGAGCGAGCCCACCCGGTCCGCCGGCATCGGCCGTCCCAGCAAGTAGCCCTGGATAGTGCCACAGCCCAGGGATTGCAGGATGGCCAGTTGCTCCATCGTTTCCACGCCCTCCGCCGTGACATCCAGGCTGAGGCTGCGGCTCATGGCCAGGATCGCCGCCACGATCGCCCGTCCGCCCTTTGCGCCCTCCAGCGCGTCGATGAACGATTTGTCGATCTTCAGCTTGTCGAAAGGAAAACGCTGCAGGTAGCTCAAGCTGGAGTAGCCGGTGCCGAAGTCGTCCAGCGCAATCCGCACGCCCAGGGCCTTCAACCCCCTCAGCGTTTCGAGCGCCTGGTCGAAGTTCCTGATCAACAGGCTTTCCGTGACCTCCAGCTCCAGCCGGCGTGCCGGCAGGCCGCTGCGGGCCAGGATGCCTGCGACAAGCGCCGGAAGCTGGCCGCCGCGAAACTGCGCGGCAGACAGGTTCACCGCCACCCGGCAATGGTCCGGCCAGGCCAGGGCGTCCGTGCACGCCTGCTCCAGCGTCCAAAGGCCCAGCGGCACGATGAGCCCGGTTTCCTCCGCCATCGGCACGAAATCCGCGGGCGACACGCGGCCGTGCTCCGGATGGGTCCAGCGTATCAGCGCTTCGAACCCGACGAGCGCGCCGTCGCCGCCGCAAAGGTACTGCGGCTGGTAGTACATCTCGAGCTGCCGTGTGCCGAACGCCAGCCGAAGATCTTGCTCCAAGCGCCGCTGCTGCCGCAAATGGGCATCCATCGCCGGTTCGTAGAAGCAGCTTGTGCCCCGGCCCTGCGACTTCGCACGGTATAAAGCCACGTCGGCATTGTTCAGCAACTGCTCGGCATCAGAACCGTCCTGCGGGCACAGCGCCACGCCGATGCTGGCGCCGATGCCGTCCTGCTTGCCGCCAAGGTCGAAGGGCGCCGCCATGGCTTGCACGAGCCGGGCCGCCAAGCCGGCCGCAGCCTGGGGCTGCGATCCGCCTGCCTGCAGCACCACGAACTCGTCGCCGCCGGTCCGTGCCACGGTATCGCCGGGGCCGGCGCAGGCGCGCAACCGGTCCGCCACCTGCATCAGCAGCAGGTCGCCGGCCCGGTGGCCCAAGGTGTCGTTGATCGCTTTGAACCGGTCGAGGTCGAGGCACAGCACTGCGAACGCTTCGCCCGTGCGCGCCGAGGCGGCAAGGGCCTGGCCCAAGCGTTCACCGAACAGCATCCGGTTGGCGAGGCCGGTCAGGCTATCGTGGTGCGCCAGGTGGCGGATCCGGTCCTCCGCCGCACGCCGTTCCCGGATGTCGCGCACCGCCATCACTCCGGCAGGCCCGTCCCGATAGGAGATCGTGCGCGCGATGACCTCCACCGGCAGCACTGTTCCATCGGAGGCCAGCAACTCGATCTCCTGTCGGGCCGGTGCGCCCGGGATGGCGTCCGCCCAGAGCGGCGGCGCGTCGGCAGGCAGGCGGAACAGGTCTGCCACCCCGCGGGTGCGGACGAGGGCCAGCGGCGCTTGGGCCAGCAGGCAGAACGCGGCATTGGCATCGATCACCCGGCCGTCCCGGTGGATGAGGATGCCCTCCAGCGCGCTGTCGGCCAATTGCCGCATCCGCTCCCCTTCCCGCCGGGCCAGCATGGACGCGCGCTGGTCCATCGCCGCCCCCGCCAGGCTCAGCCCGACGGCCACCAGGCCGCAAGCGGTCAGGACAATGACGATCGGTTCGGTCGCCAAGCTGGCGGCCTTGTCGGTTTCCTCCAGCCAATCGGAGAACGACAGGATGTTGGTCAGGCTGGACAGGGTCAGGACGAGCTGGGCGGCAGCCAGGCAGGATGCGCGCTGCACCTGGGTGAGCCAGGTTTCGCGGCTTCGCACCTCCACCAGCCCCAGCCCGCACAGCACGGCCGCCAGCAGCACGGTGCAGGTGACCGGCAGCAGCTCCCAGGCAAGATGGTGCGGGCGCGCAAGGCTGCTCAGGCTCAGGAACAGCGTGCAGGCGACGGCGCCGGCCAGGATGGCGCCGGCGAACAGCGGGTCGCGGTAGCCCGGCCGGGCATGGGTTGCGGCCCCGAACGCTGCCAGCGTGCCGCCCACCGCCACCAACGGGCTGTCCAGGTTGGCCAGCAGGTCGCCTGTCGGGTCAAGGTAGGGGAACACGCTCCAGATCGTCAGGACATAGGTGGCCAGCCCGCCCACGCCGAACCCGGCGGCGGCGGCGGCCAGCCAAGCGCGCCTCCGCCACTGCGGCCTGCCCGCTTGCCGCGCCATGGCGCTGCGGGCGGCAAAGGAGCTTGCCCCCGCCGCCACTATCGCCAGCAGCAGCAGCCGGTTGTCGTGCCCACGGGCCAGGAGTTCGGCCAGGGCGCTCACGGAAGGCTGCCCGGGGCGGGGTGCGGCTGCAACGGCATCGGCCTAGAACCGTGCCGTTGCGGTCAGGAACAGCCGCCGCTCGATGGGCGGAGCCGCGGACTGCAGGATGCGGGAGTTGTTGAATTGCTGCGCCGTCAGCGCGAGGGTGAGGCTTTCCGTCAGCTTGTAGGCGAGCCGGCTGTCCAGCACGACGTAGTTGCCGACCGTCACGGGGGTCAGCGTGCTCCCATCGGGGTTCGCGCTGTAGTCGCGGAAGCTGGACTGCCAGCGCCCGCGCAGATCCGCTTCCCACCGCCCCTGGGTGACCCCGGCGCCGAGCACGACGGCATGGGTCGGCGTGCCGTGCTGGAAATCCTGCGGGCTGTAAAGCGTATTGATCGAAGTATGGTCGGCGATGGAGATGTAGGAATAGCTGACGTTCCAGCGCAGCTCGCCTCCCGTCCCGAACCCGGCCTTGCCGCGCAAGCCGATCTCCCCGCCTATGGCGCTGCTGCGCCCGAAGTTGCCGGCCTGGGTCAGCAGGCCCTGGCCGCCGCCCTGGATGGCGTCGCTGGGGATAGGAACCGCCTCGTAGGGATTGGTCAGGATGTTGTCGGTGCGCTGGGCAAACAGAGCCGTCCGCAGCGTGGAGCGCAGCGCAGGGATCGAGCGGTCCCAGCCCAGCTCGACGTTCGACACCGAGGCTGCATGGGAATGGGGCTGGCCGAGGTACAGATAGGTCACCTCGGAGTAGCTTTCCCGGTCCTGCAGGCCCAGCTCGTAGATGCTGGGCAGCTGCAGCCCGCGCGCCGCCGTCAGGCGCAGCGTGTCAAGGTCGGTCGCACGCCAAACCAGGCCCGAGTTGAAGCTCGGCTCGTTGATGCTGCGCCCCCGGTAGCTGGATGCGCCGAAAGGGGAGTCCGGCGCCAGTTCGCCGTGTTGGTTCAGCACGAAATGGTCGAACCGGACCGCATTGGTCAGGGAAACTCGTGGCGTGATCTGCCAATCCCACACGGCACTGCCGGAGAACACCTCGTAGCCCACCTTGCCCGCCAGCACGGACGAGGAGCTGGCGGCGTTGTTGCGGTAGTCCAGCCCGAGGCGCACCGTGTGGCTGCCCAGCTTGATGAGGTCGCTGGCCTGCACCACGACGACGGTGTCGTGCAGATCCTCGCGCTCTGTGTAGCCGTTGTAGGTGTAGCGCAGCTCGTTGCGATAAACGCTCAGCCCCAGCAGGCCCAGGCTGGTGTCGGCGGATGCGCCCACGCGCGCCCAGTTGGTCCGCTGCGTGTCGGTGCCGAAGTAGGGGGACGCCGTGGCTTCCCAGGTCCGCGTGTTCACCACCGCGCCGGACCCGAACAACTCGACCCCCGGCGCCACCTGCACTCGCACGTCCACGTTTCCCGCCCGCCGCTGCGGGGAGGAGCGGAAGGCCAGGTCGTCTGGCGCGACGCCGCGCGGCTCGAAGTCGCGGGCTTGGAAGCCGTCGACCGATACCCGGATGCCGCCCTTGTTTTCGATCCGCCCGGTGCCGATGGCAGTCAGCGACGAGTAGCCCTGGGTGCCCGCGCGGGCCACCACCATGTTGAGCGGCTTGTCCCGCAGTGGGTCGTAGGTGACGATGTTGATGACGCCGGACGCGGCGTTGAATCCGAACAAGGCGGTGTTTGGACCCTTCACCACCTCGATCTGTCGTATCTCCTCCAGCACGACCGGCAGGGTGTACCATTGGGTGCGGCCCAAGTCGTCCAGGTAAACCTGCTGGCCGTTCACCAGCACCAGCAGCCTGGGGTTGCTGGTTTCATTGTAGCCGCGCACGCCCACGTCGGCCGCAGCGAAGCCGTAGCGGCGCACGTCCAGGCCGGAAACGAAGCGCAGGATGTCCGGGATGTTGTCCGCCCCCGAGCGCCGGATGTCGTCGGCCGTGATGATTTCCATGTTGGCTGGCACGTCGGACGCCCGCTGCGGCTTGCCCGTGGCGGAGGTGGTCACGGGTTCGCCGAACAGGTCCTCCAGCGCGCCGTGCGCAACGGACTGGGCGGCGGCCGGGCCGGCGAGCAGCGTGGCCAGAAACGGCAGGGCGAGGACGAGCGGCGCGCGCACTTACTGCTCCCGGATCATCATGCGGAATGCTGCGGCGAGGCTGATCCCGGCGGACACGAGGGCAGCATGGCTGACCACGATCTCCACGCGCGGGTCGGCATGGACCCACATCGTGCAACGCCCGGCCTCGACGAGCGGAAGGCCCGCGGTTACGCAGGGGATGTGCTGGGCGCGGGCTGCAGCCATGACGTCGTCCACCGAGGCGCCCTGGGCGGCGACGATGGCGGCGCAGCACTCGGTGCCGCGCAGGCCATCGGTGGGAAGGGTGCGGGCGCATGGAGCGCCGGGCAGCCCGGCGAACAGCGCCGCCATGGCCTCCGCATCGGCACGGCTGCCGGAGTCGCCGGGGGCGAACGCAACCGCGACGCAGGCTGCCGCGCCGCGCGGCGGGGAAAAGAAGCTGAGCGCCCGCGTCAGCACCTGCGCATCACGCCCGGTCATGCTCGCGGCGGAAGCGGCGGGCTGGGCCAGCAGGATCCCGATGAACACGACAAGGACGCACAGGGCGCTGCCGCTTTGCCCGGCACGGACCTGGGGGTCTTGCAGGGCTTGGCGGCGCACCCCGGCAACCGGGGATCGGGGCAGGGTCATCGTGCACGGCATGATGGGCAAGGGCGCCAGCTCTCCTTGTATGCCGGCCTTTCCAAAGCATCGTGCCGGAAAGGAGGCGTCCAACTGATCCTTGCTTCTAGCATCAGACTCGTTGCGTAACAGTTAAGAATAATCGTTCCGCTGTAGATGTACATATTGCACGGCTTGGATCGTGGACCTGGCACGTGCCAGCGTGGCGCACGGATCGGACTCGGTGGCTTCGGCATCGTGGCGATCTGCTTGCAGCGGCATCGGCAGGATGCTCAGCGTTCCGAAGATCATGCCGGACTCGGCTCGATGCAGCTCCCTGCAGGGGTTTCGGATTTGCTAGCAGCCTCGCTTTTGGCGGCGGCCCTCCCGTCGTTGCTGCCGGAGTTCTGTGCCAAGCCCGCGCGCTTCAGGCCGGGTGTTCCGCGGCACCCAGGGCCATTCAGTTCTGCCGTAGCGGCCTGGGCGTGAGCGGCAGCAAGGGGCTTTGGTGCACAACTCAGACCGTGGACGTGGAACCCCAGCCGAAGGTGTTTCCAGCGGACACGCTGGGACGCGGGCATGCCGAGCAGGGTCTGCCGGGGCAGCACGCGCCTGTGCTACAGGATGGCATTCGCTGCAGCGTTGATGTTACGAAATATTTATGATGCGACGCGCGGCCCTGAACATCTCCATGCCTCCTGAACTGGCGTCCTTCGTCGCGACGTTGGTCGCGTCGGGACGATACGCCAGCGCCAGCGAGGTCGTCCGGGTCGGCCTGCGCTTGTTGCAGAAAAGGAGGGCGCGCCGTCGTCGCCATCCGCAGGTGCGGCCACGAGGCAGGGGGGCAGCCGGTGGGCGCTGAAGGGAGCGGGCCGGCGGCCCGGGGAGCGGCGTTGCTGGCCGAGAACCAGAAGCTGCGCCGGCAGCTCGCCGAGACCAAGCTGCTGGCCACCCGGGTGGCAACGGACACGGTCGCCGCGGCCGAGGGGCAACGCGCCGCGTTGGTGGTCAGCCAACGCGAGGTGACCGGCGCCCGGCAGGAAGCCCGTCAGGCGCGTATCGATGGTGCCCGAGCCGCTTCCGACCACCGGGCGGCGGCGGTGGCGGGCCGGGCCGAACCCGCCGGCAGCGAGGCGCTCAACGCCGCCTTGCAGGCCAGCGAGGCGCGGCTGCGTCTCGTGCTGGAAAGCGCCACCGACTTCGCCATCGTCACCATCGACTTGGATGGCCACCTCACCGGCTGGAACATCGGCGCGCGCAACATCCTGGGCTGGGACGAGGCGGAGACGCTCGGCCGCGACGCCCGGATGATCTGGACGCCGGAGGAGCGGGCTGCAAGGGTGCCCGAAGCCGAAATGCACGTTGCCCGGGAACAGGGGCGAGCAGACGACGAACGCTGGCATCTCAGGCGCGACGGCTCGCG
>CAXTUO010000132.1:0-8032 GCA_964247175.1 uncultured Acetobacteraceae bacterium
CGGTGGATGACGCGGCGCTGCTGGCGGCGCTGCCGGGTTGGGCGTTCGCCTTCGCCCTGGTGCTGTCCCGCACCGGCATGGCGGTCATGCTGCTGCCGGGCTTGGGGGAAGCCGAGCCGCCGCCCACCGTTCGTGCCGGGCTGACGCTGGCGATCACCGTCCTGCTGGTCCCGGCCGTCGCGCCGTCGATGCCGGCCGTGCCGGAAATCGGCCTGGGCGGGGCCGCGATGATTGCGACGGAGTTGCTGGTCGGCAGCCTGCTTGGCTGGATGGCGCGGCTGCCGGCGTTGGCGCTCGGCATGGCGGGAGCCGTCATGTCCTACATGCTCGGCCTGTCGAGCGTCGTGCAGCAGGACCCGGCGCTGGGCGGCCAATCCGCCGTCCTGTCCCGGCTGTTCGGCCTGGTGGCGCCCGTCCTGATCCTTTCGACCGGGCTGTATGCCTTGCCGCTGACCGCATTGGCCGGGAGCTATCAGCTCATGCCGCCAGGCTCGGTCCTGCCGGCGGGGCCCCTGGCCGAAAGCATCACGAGTGCGTTGGTGGCCTGCTTCGGCCTGGCGCTCCGGCTTTCGGCGCCGTTCCTGCTGGCGGGGCTGGTGTTCCAGGTGGCGCTGGGCCTGCTGGCCCGCCTGGTCCCGCAGTTGCAGGTTTATACCGCGGCCACGCCGGGGCAGATCCTGGGCGGGATCGTGCTGCTGGGCATCCTCGCGTCGCACATCCTGGGGGCATGGGCCGAGGCGGTGAACACCGCGTGGTCCGGCCTTCCCGGCCTGTAAGACCCGGACCGCGCCGTGGCGGAAGGGGCGGAGGGCGAGGACCGCGACAAGCCGGCCACTGAAGCCCGGCTTCGGCGTGCCCGGGAAGCGGGCGAAACGCCGCTGTCGCGAGAGCTGCCCGTCCTCGCCGGGCTGGGGGCCGCGACGCTGGTGCTGGCGATGGCCGGTCCCGGGTTGACCCGCGGGCTTTCCACGCGGCTCGTCCGCATGCTGGCCATGGACGCGGCGCCTGGGGTGGCGCTGCAAGACGCCGGGTGGGCGCTGCTGACGACCGCCGGGCCGGTGATCGGTGCGATCTTGCTGGCAGGCGGGGCATCGGTCCTGCTGCAAACCGGCGGCCTGGTGCACGGCAAGGCGTTGATGCCCGACCTGGCCCGGCTCAGCCCGAAGCGCGGCCTGTCGCGCTTGTTCGGCCTGAACAACCTGATCGAGGCGATCAAGGCCTTGGCCAAGATCGGCGTCCTCGCCTGGGCGGCGTGGCGTGCCTTGGCGGACGCGCTGCCCGGCGCCACCGCCTCGCTCATGTGGCCGCCGGAGCGCCTGGTGGAGCGGCTGACCCGTGACCTGATCCATCTTTGCGTGCTGGTCCTAGCCTGCCAGGCGGGCATCACGCTGCTCGACGTGGGCTGGGTCCGCTTCCGCTTCGCCAAGCGCATGCGGATGACCGCGCAGGAGATCAAGGACGAGCACCGGGACAGCGAGGGCGACCCGCGCCTCAAGGCCAAGCTGCGCCAGATGCGCCTGGCCCGCGCCCGCAAGCGCATGATGGCCGCCGTTCCCACGGCCACCGTGGTGATCACCAACCCCACCCACTACGCCGTGGCGCTCGCGTACGACCGGGCGAAGCAGTCCGCGCCGCGCGTGGTGGCAAAGGGGATGGATGAGGTTGCCGCACGCATCCGCGCGATGGCGACCCAGCACGGCGTGCCCCTGATGGCCAACCCCCCGCTGGCCCGGGCGCTGCACACGCTGGAGCTGGAGGCCGAGGTGCCGGCCGAGCATTTCCAGGCGGTTGCCGAGATCATCGCCTATGTCTGGCGGCTGCGCGGCCAGGCCAGAGGCCGTTCCTGAAGTTCGCTTTTTGTTCTTGCATCGGGGCTGGCCGCTGCCTATCTCAAACGCTATCGAGGCAAGCTCAGCAGATAGTTGCGGTTTCGTTTGCTGGTGTGACACTGTGCCTGACGGTTGGGGCCGGGCAAACGAGCGGGACAAGGATCAATCATGGACAAGAACAAGGCGCTCGATGCGGCGTTGACGCAGATCGAGCGGGCATTCGGCAAAGGCTCGATCATGCGGATGGGCGCCAAGGCCGGCGACCAGCAGATCGAGACCATCCCGTCCGGCTCGCTGGGCCTGGACTTGGCGCTCGGCATCGGCGGGCTGCCGCGGGGCCGGGTGGTCGAGATCTACGGCCCGGAAAGCTCGGGCAAGACCACCCTCGCGCTCCATGCGGTGGCGGAAGCGCAGAAGCGCGGCGGCACCTGCGCGTTCATCGACGCGGAACATGCGCTCGACCCGGTCTATGCCCGCAAGCTCGGCGTCGATGTCGATAACCTGCTGCTGAGCCAGCCGGACGGCGGCGAGCAGGCGCTTGAGATTTGCGACACGCTGGTGCGGTCCGGCGCGGTGGATATCGTGGTGGTGGACAGCGTGGCCGCCCTGGTGCCGCGCGCCGAGCTTGAGGGCGAGATGGGGGACGCCCATGTCGGCCTGCATGCCCGGCTGATGAGCCAGGCCTTGCGCAAGCTGACCGGCAGCGTCGCCAAGTCGCACACCATGCTGATCTTCCTGAACCAGATCCGGCTCAAGATCGGCGTGATGTTCGGCAACCCCGAAACGACGACGGGCGGCAACGCGCTCAAGTTCTACGCTTCCATCCGCATGGAAATCCGGCGCATCGGCCAGATCAAGGACCGCGAGGAGGTCGTGGGCAACCAGACCCGGGTCAAGGTGGTCAAGAACAAGCTGGCGCCGCCGTTCCGCCAGGTCGAGTTCGACATCATGTACGGCGAGGGGGTGAGCAAGGTCGGCGAGCTGATCGACCTCGGCGTGAAGGCGGGCGTCGTGGAAAAGTCGGGCGCCTGGTTCAGCTACGACAGCACCCGCATCGGCCAGGGACGCGAGAACGCCAAGCAGTTCCTGCGCGACCACAAGGACATGGCGGAAGCAATCGAGAAGAGGGTGCGCGACCAATCCGGCGTCGTGGCGAACACGATGCTGGCCCCCCCGGAAGAGGGCGAGGACGCCGAAGCGGCGGATTAGCTTGCCGGACCATCCGCCGCCGGGTCCGCTTGCCACCTTGCCGTTGACGGTGGCGGACCACCAGCTCGTGGAGGCGGCGCGGGCCGTGCTGCTGCGGCATTACCGGCCGTTCTGGCATACGGTCGGCGCGGCGCTGCGCAGCCGGGACGGGCGGATATGGACCGGCGTGCACCTGGGCGCCACGGTCGGGCGGCTTTCGATCTGCGCGGAAGCCATCGCGCTGGGGCGCGCGGTGATGGACGGGGACGGCACTATCGAATGCGCGGTGGCCGTCCGGCATCCCAAGCCGGAGGAGGCGGTCCAGGAGATCGCGGTCGTGTCGCCGTGCGGCGCGTGCCGTGAGAACCTGACCGACTACGACGCGGCGGCGCTCGTCATCATCAGCACCGCGTCCGGCTTGCAGAAGGTGCCGGTCAGCACCCTGTTGCCGTTGCCGTATCAGCGCTGACGGAACATCAATCACTTTTCAACGTTGAGGTTTTCATGAGCACGAACCCAAAGGCCGCACCGGACGATCAGGCGACACCGTCGAATGCCGAGAAGGACCCGCACGACTGGACGACCGGCAACGAAACGATGACCGGGGCGCAGGCGAGCTACCTGAAGACGCTCTGCGAGGAGGCCGGGGTGGAGTTTGACGCTTCCCTGAGCAAGGCCGACGCTTCGTTGAAGATTGATGAACTGCAGCAGAAAACTGGACGCGGCAAGAACCACTGACGGCCGGGCCAACGTGCGGATGACAGCGCACGCTGCCTGGGGTAGGGACTGGACCGTATCCTCGTAGGACAATCCGCCTTCGCCATGGTCAGCAGCAACGACATCCGTGCGACGTTTCTCGACTTTTTTGCTCGGCACGGCCATCAGGTGGTTCCGAGCAGTTCTCTTGTGCCGCTGAACGACCCGACCCTGCTGTTCACCAACAGCGGGATGGTGCAGTTCAAGAATGTTTTTACCGGGCAGGAGAAGCGCCCGTATAACCGCGCCACGACGGCGCAGAAATGCGTGCGGGCCGGGGGAAAGCACAACGACCTCGACAATGTCGGCTACACGGCCCGGCACCACACGTTCTTCGAGATGCTGGGCAATTTCAGCTTCGGGGATTACTTCAAGCCGCTTGCCATCGAGCAAGCGTGGACCCTGTTAACCCGGGATTTCGGCATCAGGCCGGAGAAGCTGCTGGTCACGGTGTACTCGGAGGACGAGCAGGCGGCGGAGTTGTGGCGCAAGATCGCCGGGCTGCCGGACCATCGCATCCTACGGATCGCCACGGCCGACAACTTCTGGCGCATGGGGGACACCGGCCCGTGCGGTCCGTGTTCGGAAATCTTTTTCGATCACGGCGACGACATCCCCGGCGGGCCGCCCGGCAGCGCCGATGAGGACGGCGACCGCTTCGTCGAGATCTGGAACCTCGTGTTCATGCAGTTCGAGGAAGGGCCGCCCGGCACCCGCACTCCCTTGCCGCATCCGTCCATCGACACCGGCATGGGGTTCGAACGGTTCGTCGCCGTCATGCAGGGCAAGCACAACAACTACGACATCGACATGATGCGCGCCTTGGTGATGGCCAGCGCGGAGGTCACGGGTCAGGAGGTGGACGGGCCGTTCCAAACCAGCCATCGCGTCGTGGCCGACCATCTCCGCAGCGTCTCGTTCATGATCGCCGACGGCGTGCTGCCGTCGAAGGAAGGGCGCGGCTACGTCCTGCGCCGCATCATGCGCCGGGCGATGCGCCACCTGCATATGATGGGCACCAAAGAGGCGGTATTCCATCGCCTCGTGCCCGCCCTGGTCCGCCAGATGGGCGCGGCCTACCCGGAACTGCCACGTGCCGAGCCGTTGATCGTGGAGACAATGCGGCTTGAGGAGGATCGGTTCAAGGCGATGCTCGAACGCGGCCTCGGCCTGCTATCCGAGGAAACCCGGCGGCTCGGCGAGGGCGGCGCGCTGCCCGGCGATGTCGCGTTCAAGCTTTACGACACGTTCGGCTTCCCGCTCGACTTGACCCAGGACGCGTTGCGCGAAGAGGGGCGTTCCGTGGATGTGGCCGGGTTCGACGCGGCGATGCAGGAGCAGCGGACGCGGGCGCGTGCGGCATGGGCCGGATCGGGCGACGCCGCGACCGAGCGCGTCTGGTTCGACGTGCGCGAGCGAACGGGCGCCACGGAGTTCCTCGGGTACACCACCGAAACCTCCGGGGGCGAGATCGTGGCGCTCGTGATTGATGGCGCGGTGTCGGACAAGGCCGAAACCGGCCAAGCGGTCGCCGTGGTGCTGAACCAGACGCCGTTCTACGCGGAAAGCGGCGGGCAGGTCGGGGACGCCGGGGTGATGACCGGGCCGGGCCTCCGCATCCGCATCGAGGACACGCAAAAAAAGCTCGGCGAGCTTTTCGTGCATTTCGGGACCGTCGAGAGCGGGACGGCCGCGGTCGGCGCCTCGGTCATTGCCGCGGTCGATCACGCGCGCCGCGGCGCGATCCGGGCGCATCACAGCGCGACCCACCTGCTGCACGCCGCACTCCGCGAGCGCCTGGGTCCACATGTGACGCAGAAGGGCAGCCTGAATGCCCCGGACCGTCTCCGCTTCGATGTCAGCCAGCCCACGCCGATCAGCCGGGCCGACCTGGCTTTGGTCGAGACCGAGGTGAATGCGCGCGTGCGCGAAAACAGCGAGGTCTCCACGCGGTTGATGACCCCGGACGCGGCGGTGGCAGAGGGCGCCATGGCGCTGTTCGGCGAGAAGTACGGCGATGAAGTCCGCGTCGTGTCGATGGGCAGCCCGGCTGCTGAGGGCAGGGCGTTCTCTGTCGAGCTATGCGGCGGCACGCATGTCCGGCGCACCGGCGACATCGGCCTGTTCCGCATCTTGGGCGAAGGCGCCGTCAGCGCCGGCGTGCGCCGGATCGAGGCGGTGGCCGGGGACGCCGCCCTTGCTGCAATCAGCGAAACGGACCGCAGGCTGAACGAGGTCGCCACCCTGTTGCGCGCGAACCCGGCGGAGGTTGTGGACCGCGTCGGCCAGTTGATCGAGGATCGCCGCAAGTTCGAGCGCCAAATCGCTGAGCTGCAACGAAAGCTGGCGACCGGCGGTGCCGCGTCGTCGGTCGAGACGATCGAGGGCGTTTCCTTTGCGGCGCGCGACCTCGGCGAGGTCCCGCCGCGCGATTTAAAGGGGATCGCCGAGGCCATCGGCACGGAGATCGGCAGCGGCGTCGTGGCGGCGGTCTCGACCGCGGATCGCCGGGCCAGCCTCGTGGTCCGGGTGTCGCCGGACCTGCTGCCCCGGTTCAGCGCCGTGGATCTGGTGCGTGCCGCAAGCCGCACCCTGGGAGGCACCGGCGGCGGCGGCCGGCCCGACCTGGCGCAGGCCGGCGGGCCGAATGCCGATGCGGTGCCAGAAGCGTTCGATGCGATCCGGGCGATGCTGGCGGCCTGACCCCGCATCGCTTGACGGCGCAATCCGGGCGGATCAGGCGAGGTACTTGCTGAACCACTGCAGCATCTCTTGCCAGCCCACTTCGGCATCGGCTTTCCGGTAGCTGGGCCGGTAGTCGGCATGGAAGCCGTGGGGGGCGTCGTCGAAGACGTGGATCGTCACGGTTTTGCCGGCATCGGTCGCCTTCGCAGCCGCGGCGCGCACTTCGGCCACCGGAATGCCTGCGTCCTGCCCGCCATAAAGGCCCAGCAGCGGTGCCTTGAGCTCGGTTGCGACATCAGCGGCGTTGCGCGGCTGGATGCCGGACGGGGTGCCGCCGACCGGGCCGTACCAGGCCACGGCAGCCCTCAAAGCGGGGTTGTGTGCCGCGTAGAGCCAGACATCGCGGCCGCCGCGGCAGAAGCCGGTTACAACCAGCCGCTTGGGATCGCCGCCGTTGGCCGCCGCCCAGGCCGCCGTCGCGTCCAGGTCCCGCAACAGTTGGTCATCGGGCGTCTTGCTGATCACGTCCCGGAAAATGGCGTTCACGTCGGTCATCTTCGAAAGGTCGCCGATCCGCGCATACAGCTCGGGGGCCACGGCGAGATATCCGGCCTTCGCCAAGCGCCGGCAGGTGTCCTTGATGTACTCGTGAACGCCGAAGATCTCCTCGATCACCAAAACGGTCGGGAACGGCCCGGCGCCGCTTGGCCGGGCGGAATACGCCGGCAAGTCTCCCTTGTCGGTCGGGACAGTGGTTTCCCCGGCGACCAGGCCGGTCGCATCGGTGTGGATCGCCTGCGCCTCGACCCGGGTGGTCGCGAGCGTGAACCCGCTGATCAACCCGGTCATCACCACGCCGCGCCGGGGCAGGGGATAGCCCGCCAAGCCTTGAAGTCCGTCCATGGGCATTCCTTGCCGGGGGTGTCCGCCGCGTCACGCGGCTTTCGATATCGCCATTGCTTTCTGCAAGTTGGCGTCGATGCGGTCCAGGAAGTCCTGCGTGTTGAGCCATGGCTGCTGCTTGCCGATCAGGACAGCAAGGTCCTTGGTCATCGCGCCGCTCTCCACGGTCTCGACGCACACGCGCTCCAGCGTGTCGGCAAAGGCCGTGACATCGGGCGTCCCGTCGAACCGGCCGCGATAGGCCAGGCCGCGCGTCCAGGCGAAGATGGAGGCGATGGGATTGGTGCTGGTTTCCCGCCCTTTCTGGTGCTCGCGGTAGTGGCGCGTCACCGTGCCGTGCGCGGCCTCGCTTTCCACCGTCTTGCCGTCCGGGCTCATCAGCACGCTGGTCATCAGGCCGAGGCTGCCGAAACCTTGGGCCACGATGTCGCTCTGCACGTCGCCGTCGTAGTTCTTGCAGGCCCAGACGTAGCCGCCGTTCCACTTGAGCGCGCTGGCGACCATGTCGTCGATCAGGCGATGCTCATAGGTGAGGCCGAGCTTCTCGAACTCGGCTGCGAACTCGGCATCGTAGGTTTCCTGGAACACGTCCTTGAACATGCCGTCATAGGCTTTGAGGATCGTGTTCTTGGTGGACAAGTACACCGGATACTTGCGCGCGATGCCGTAGT